>NZ_JAKKRO010000021.1:0-69761 GCF_025654235.1 Shewanella sp. SM32
CAGCCTAAGCATTCTTATAGGAAAGCGACACAAGAGCATGTTGCAATCCCCAATACGCTAAATCGACAGTTTGCAGTAACTCAACCAGATCAAGTGTGGTGTGGCGACGTGACGTATGTTTGGGTCGGTAATCGCTGGGCCTATCTAGCCGTTGTTTTAGACTTATTTTCCCGCAAACCTGTTGGATGGGCTTTGTCATTATCACCAGATAGTGAGCTGACCTGTAAAGCTTTGAAAATGGCATTTGAGTTAAGGGGTAAGCCTGAGAATGTGATATATCACAGCGATCAAGGTTCGCATTACACGAGCTTGAAATTCAGACAATTAATATGGCGTCTTCAGATTGAGCAAAGTATGAGTCGCCGCGGGAATTGTTGGGATAACGCACCAATGGAGCGTTTCTTTAGAAGTTTGAAATCTGAGTGGATACCCGCCAATGGTTATGGGAATTTTACAGAAGCAGATAAAGAGATCACAAATTACATCACTGGATATTACAGTGAGACCAGACCCCATCAATATAATGGTGGGTTAACGCCAAATGAGTCAGAACGTTTATATTGGAATGACTCTAAAATCGTGGCCAATTTTACTTGACCACTACACCTGCAGTTTATGGACGCGAGAGGAAATAACCGAAGTCACTAGCGCCAACGCGCAGAGGACACACAGAATTTGGTAGCTGGACATAAGAGCCTCTAAAAATCATCAATTTAGAGACTCTAGCACAAGTTTAGATTTCTAAACCATCCAATAGACTTAACCACCCTTTAATGATCCTGTGGCAAAACCAAATGATCCCAAAGAGATAAATCGAAAGACTGAGCCAAGTCAGTGGAACGCAATAGCCGAGCACTAGCAAGCCAAGAAAGGCGAGATTAGAATGCCGTTGCCAACGCAAATGCGACGCCAATAATGGATTACCATGGAATTGGCGTTGGGAAAGATTAATGAACAAACTTAGCAGCACAGGAAGTAATAATAAGGGAAAACCCGACATCAAGGCGTACAACAAATGTCCCAGAGTACGGTCTTCAATTTTTGCGGCATAAGTGGTTGTCATTGTCATTGAGAGACTCCAGCCAGACTAATAGACTGGGCGCGAACATCATACGCCCTTGTCATTAACCTTACGTTCTCACTGAGATAAGCGCAACTAAGGATTAGAAATATTTCCATCCATTTAAAAATAAGTCACAAGTAAATGATGCTAATTAGCAGCACGTTAAAGTTTAAGTGTCACGTCGGATGCTAATGTTGTGGAGCAAGCGAGTACAAAACCGGCTTCAATTTCTGCAGTAGTCAGTGTCATCACGCTTGTCGATACCGTTTCGCCCTCCAAGACTTGACACTTACACGCGCCGCAAACGCCCGAACGACAGGCCGCAATAATCGGCAAACCTTCCGCCTCAATTCCCTCCAGCAGACTTTGTCCTTGATTTAGCGTCGTGCTTCGATCGCCAATAGACAAGGCGAAAGCCACTTCTGGTGGGTTTTCACTCGTTCCATCTGACGAGTTTGCTTGCATAAGCTGACTGCGGGCAACTTTCTCGGCCGTGGCAAAACTCTCATGGTATAACCGACTCATATCAAAATTGAGTTCGACCAATAAGGTTTTTACCGCTTGCATATAAGGTTCTGGCCCACAAAGGTAGATAGTACGCTCTGCAAAATCAGGTACTAAGGTTTGTAGCATCTGTGCACTTAACCGCCCGAAATCGAATGCTATCTTTGGTGAACACCCCAGTGTTTCAGTGACAGTCTCAAGTGCGTAGCTGAGCTTAAATGCATTAAAACGGTTGGCCATAGTCGCCAATGATGACTTAAAAATAATATCATTCTCTGATCGCGCACTGTGCACAAAGGCAATATCGGCATCAATTTGTGTATCAGTCAGATAACGCGACATAGAGTACATGGGGGTAATACCGCAACCAGCACTCAAAAAAAGGTATTTCTGCGCCGTTATAGCTAACAGATTAGCATCTAACTTTTCAGTCTCTGGCTGTTTATGGCTTAGCCGAGCAATATCAAACAGATTAAATTGCCCCGCGGGCGGCAGCACTCGCACACTCTGGCCGAGTAATAGATTGTCGATAAGATAATTAGATACGAGTCCACCCGCAACACGCTTAATCGTCACCATCAAGGAATATGGCCTAGATGGCGATGATGACAAGGTATAACTGCGGCACACTTGCTCGCCATTAATCTCAAGCACAAAGGTCATAAACTGACCGGGTTTATAGTCAAACTTCATCGGCTCGCCCGCTTGAAAACGAAAACTCACGACATCCGAGGTTTCATTCCAGCGTTCGACGCACACTAATTGATTAACACTTCCGGGTTTATGGGGCGAAACCGATAATGCCCGCGCTCCCGCTATCACACTCATGTTCATAGCATTTACCCACAAAACACTGCGGCCTCAGTAAACAAGCCAAAACCGCAGTTCAGCAACAATTCTTGGTTGATTTAAGCCACGTTTAACATATTTTTTAAATCGGCTTCGACTGTCGTGGTATTACGCAAGCCAAACTTATCTTCCAAAACTTTGGCTAAATTGGCCGTCAGGAATGCAGGTGGCGTCGGGCCTGTTCGAATATTTTTAACGCCAAGTGACAACAGCGTCAGCAGTACTACAATGGCTTTTTGCTCAAACCAAGAAAGCACTAAGCTCAGAGGTAATTCATTGATATCACATTCAAACACTTCAGCTAATGCAATCGCTAACTGAATCGCTGAATAGGCATCGTTACATTGGCCCACATCGAGCAAACGTGGAATACCGTTAATGTCACCAAATTCGAGCTTATTGAATTTGTACTTACCACAGCCTAGCGTCAGGATTATTGAATCCTTAGGTGTGGATTTAGCAAGTTCAGTGAAGTAGCTTCTGTCAGCTTTGTCGCCATCGCAACCGCCAACAAGGAAGAAATGCTTAATCGCACCACTCTTTACATTTTCAACCACGGCGGGCGCTGCGGCCATCAAGGCATTGCGGGCAAAACCAATAGTGATAGTGTGTGGGATTTCATCATAGATAAAGCCTTCTAAGGCTAACGCTTTATCAATGACAGCCGAGAAATCATCTCCTTCGATATGCACCACACCAGGCCAGCCCACTATGCTGCGAGTAAAGATACGATCACTATAACTACCCACATTTGGATCGATAATACAGTTAGATGTCATCACCACAGCGCCAGGGAAATTGGCAAATTCTTGCTGTTGATTCTGCCAAGCACTGCCGTAATTTCCTACAAGATGTGCATATTTTTTAAAGGCTGGATACGCCAGTGCAGGAAGCATTTCACCGTGGGTAAACACATTGATACCCTTGCCTACCGTCTGCTCGAGAATAAGCTCTAAATCCTTCATGTCATGGCCAGAGACTAGTATGGCTTTGCCCTTAACTGACTTAGTGTTGACCACAGTTGGCTCAGGATGACCAAAGGCCTGAGTTTCACCCGCATCCAGCATTGCCATTATGCGGTAGTTCAACTGACCTATGTCCATAGCCGTAGTAAACAGCTTATCGCCATCTACACTCGGCTCACCTAAGAAAGACATGATTTCATGGAAGCGCCCTGCCACATCAGCATCAGTCTGCCCCAACACGCGAGCATGCTCCATATAAGCAGCCGCGCCCTTAAGACCATATAAACACAATAACCTCAATCCCATGATGTCTTCATGAACTTCATGCTTATCTTTATTCAGCAGTGCAATCGGTGCCTGCGCTAGCATTTCAATCTTACTGGTCCCCAGCACTAACTGAGCGACTTGCGGCACTTGCTCAGCAGCAATACCGGCTTGTTCACAAGCCGCTTCGTAAGAAGCTTTTAACTGAGCACGATACTTAGCCGCCTGCTGGGTATAGGCCATAATGCGCTCATCATCGAAGTTGACGTTGGTGAGGGTCGCGAAAAAGGCTTTAGGCACAAAACTATCAATTTCAGCATCGATAATGCCCAGCTCGCGAGCTTTAACCGCATAAACAGACACGCCTTGCAGCATGTAAATCAGCAAGTCTTGCAGATCGGACGTTGCCGCCAACTTGCCACACATACCTTGGGAATAACTACAACCATTGCCAGCGGGTGTACGAATGGTTTGCTCACACTGAATACAGAACATGGATAGACTCCTAATTTAAATTCATGCTTTATTTTTGCATGTTTAAAACTAGTCTACCTAAACGTGCCATAAGCGACAGTCATTTCTAAAGTGAGATGCTAAATGTTAGAGAAAGATCACCTTAAGCAATTACTAATAAATACAATGTGACCTGTTAAAAATCCATAAAAAAACGCCCATCAATGATGGGCGTTTTAAAGAGTAACTGTTTATTTATTAATTGGTTTTCATATCATTTACCGATTGCAGCATAATACGGCTTTCGCGTTGGAATTGAGGGGCAAAATCCCCAAACCATTTGGCGACACTTTGGAACTGCTTAATAAACTCGTTCCTGTCACCCCGTTTTAGTAGCTCTAACGCTTCACGGTAGTTATCTAAATAATCACCAATAGCATGCTGGCTATCTTGCTGTGCAAAAATAATATCGGCGTAAAGCTCTGGGCTTTGGGCGAATAAGCGCCCTACCATAGCTAATTCTAATCGGTAAATCGGCGAGCTAAATTGCAGTAAAGTATCAATATCGGCCTCTTCCTTACACAGATTCAAACCATACACAAAGGTCGAGAAGTGACGCATTGCCTGCACTAGCTGCATCGCATTGTCGTGACGCTCAGGTTCTGCTTCGACAATCCGAGCTCCCCAAATGGCGATCTGCTCAAGTAACCACTGGTATTTTTCCGGCGAGCGACCATGACACACCACCACGACTTGCTTCGCCAGACTGCCCACATCAGGACCAAACATAGGATGAAAACCAACGACGGGACCAGAATGCGCCTCAAGCATGGCTTTAACTGGCTCAGTCTTGATGGAGGTCAAATCCGCCAGAATGCAGTCGGCTGGTAATTGGGTCAGCTTTTCACGAATAAGCTCGCAAGTAATCGCAATCGGCACAGTCACTAACACCATCCCCGCATCGGCAAATAAGCTATCCGCTTGCCGCCAATCGTCTTTATCGAGCAAATTCACTTGGTAGCCGGATAAGGTCAGCATTTGTGAAAATAGTCCACCGAGTTGCCCTTTACCGCCGACAATCACCACTGAGCCAAGATCTTTTTTAACTTGCTTAAAACCAACATCTTTTTCATTGAGGTAAGACTCACGCATCAAGCGACGCAAAATATCTTCGATCAACTGCGGCTCGATCCCCATAGTTTTTGCTTCTTCACGGCGTTTAGCCAGCATGGCGGCTTCACGCTGAGGCGCATAAATAGGTAAACCGGCGCCGTGTTTCACCGTGCCCACTTGCGCAACGAGATCCAAGCGCTTACGCAGTAAGTGCAGTAATTGCTGATCAACACCATCAATCAGGCCGCGAAGGTGTTCTAATTCGGCCGTTGTTTTTTCATTCATACCTGAGTCCATTAAGCTGTAACCAATTTAAGCGTTAGCTACTTTAAGCATATCGAAACGCGTTGGAAGTATTGAAGATAACTTCGCTGCGCCTTCCCGTAAAATGGTTTCTGTTTTTTCCCAATTAATACAAGAATCTGTTACAGAAACACCGTAAGCAAGCTCGCTTAATGGCCTATCACAACTTTGATTGCCTTCATTTAAATGACTTTCTAGCATGACGCCAATAATCGACTTATTGCCGTTAAAAATCTGCTCGAACACATCTTCACAGACAGGCTTTTGGCGGCTGTAGTCTTTGGATGAATTACCATGGCTGCAATCGATGATCAAACGTGCATTGAGTTTGGCTTTATGGAGCTGCGTTTCACACTCTGCCACACTCGCCGCATCATAGTTGGGCGTTGCACCACCGCGTAAAATCACATGGCCATCGGGATTACCTGCAGTTTGCAATAATGCGACTTGGCCCTGTTGGTTTATGCCCATAAATCTGTGGCTACTGGCCGCCGATTTTAGCGCATTAATCGCTACATCGAGCTTACCATCGGTGCCATTTTTAAAGCCCACCGGCATAGAAAGACCCGATGCCATTTCCCTATGGGTTTGCGATTCAGTGGTGCGAGCGCCAATGGCAGACCAAGTGACAAGCTCAGAAATGTACTGAGGACTGATAGGATCGAGTGCTTCGGTGGCAACAGGCAGTCCTAACTCGGCCAACCAAATCATTAGCTCACGGGCCATTTTCAGGCCTTTTTCGACATCGAAGGATTCATCCATATCGGGGTCGTTGATCATGCCCTTCCAACCTACCGTGGTACGCGGCTTTTCGAAGTAGACTCGCATTAAGATGTAAAACTCATCACTGAGTTCATCGTGCAACTTTTTAAGCTTTAAGGCATATTCCTTAGCCGCGGTGATATCGTGGATAGAGCAAGGGCCAGTGACGATCAATACTCGATTGTCGCGCTTGTGGACGATATCAGCCACGGTTTTGCGAGCATTAAGAATATAACGATAAGCATGCTCAGAGAGTGGCAAGGCATTTTTAAGCTCTTGCGGCGTGATTAAAACTTTCTCTGAACTAATGTGTACGTTGTTAATCGTATCTTGTTGCATGCTTACCACCTAAGACTTAGTGTTTAACCCAGTTATCGAAGCAGGACTTCAAGTCAGCTTGGGCATTCATTTCGGATATAAAATAGCGTAAACCCATCGCAATGTACTTTTGTAATGCTACACCATTACAATCAGGCGACCACTATGCCTGTTCATTCTCTTTAGATCAAGTATAAATACTCAAAAAACAGCAACAAAAAACCGCCACTAGGGCGGTTTTCTGTGCGAACACTACGTCTTGTTTTCTGTAGCGGTAACTATTACTTAGTTGCCAGCTTCTCACGGATACGTGCAGATTTACCTGAACGATCACGCAGATAGTACAGTTTGGCGCGACGAACGCGACCACGACGCTTAACTTCAATGCTAGCGATCAGCGGGCTGTGCGTTTGGAAAGCACGCTCAACACCTTCGCCATTAGAGATTTTACGTACTGTGAATGCAGAGTGCAGACCACGGTTACGCTTAGCAATTACAACGCCTTCAAAAGCCTGTAAACGCTCTTTATCGCCTTCTTTAACACGAACCTGAACGACTACTGTATCACCAGCACCAAACGCAGGTACGTCTTGTTTCATTTGCTCATCGTTGAGCATTTTAATGATGTTGTTCATAACTTACTCCGTTCTAGAATTAACTGAGCTACGACTAAGCATGCTTGTTCATTGCTTCAACGAACTGCGCTAATAGAGTCGTTTGTTCGTCAGTCAGAGCTAGATTTTGCAATAATTCTGGCCGTCTAAGTAAAGTCCTACCAAGGCTTTGCTGTAAACGCCAGAGTCTAATTTGTTCGTGGTTGCCACTTAGCAGCACTGCCGGTACGTCAAGACCATCCAAGCTTTCAGGGCGAGTGTAATGTGGACAATCCAGTAAACCGTCGGAGAAAGAATCTTGCTCCGCCGAAGCTTGTTTTCCTAGCACGCCAGGAACCAATCTCGATACTGAATCTATTAGAGTCATCGCCGGTAATTCGCCGCCCGAAAGCACGTAATCCCCTATCGACCACTCTTCATCCACTTCCGTTTGAATGATGCGTTCATCAATACCTTCGTATCGACCACAGACCAAAATCAAACGTGATGATTGAGCCAACTCAGTGACGCCTTGCTGATCCAGCTTGCGTCCTTGAGGTGACAAGTAAATCACCTTCGCACCTTCACCCGCTGCGGCTTTCGCTGCATGGATGGCATCGCGCAAGGGTTGCACCATCATCAACATTCCGGGACCACCGCCGTAAGGCCTGTCATCTACCGTATTGTGTCTATCATGGGTGAAATCACGGGGATTCCACGTGTGCAACTCGAGCAGGCCGTTTTTCACGGCTCGACCCGTAACACCAAAGTCTGTCACGGCACGGAACATCTCTGGGAACAGGGTTATTACCCCTAACCACATCTGTTGTACCTCGACTTAGAAGTCAGGATCCCAATCCACTAAAATCTGTTTACCTTGCAGATCCACCGTTTTGATGAACTGCTCAGGGACAAAGGGGATCATACGTTCCACTTTGCCGAAACTATCTTTAGCGTTGGCTTTAACGAGTAATACGTCGTTCGATCCTGTTTCCACGATCTGATCGACAATCCCCATGTTATAGCCTGTTGTATTGACCACTTCGCAACCGATGAGATCACGCCAGTAGAATTCATCTGCTGGCAAATCGTTCATCTGTTCCGGCAAAATCGCAATCTCACAATTTGTGAGCATTTGCGCTTGCTCCCGTGTTTCTACGCCATCAAGTAAGGCAACAACGGCCTTGCCTTGATAACGCCACTGGGTGACCTTTATTTCGCGCCATTCACCATTTTCTTTAATAAGCCAAGGTGAATAGTCAAAGATACCTTCAACAGAATCGGTATAGGCGGTGATTTTCAGCCAACCTTTAATGCCATGACAGGAGCCTAATTTCCCCAGTACGACTGGCTGTTGGTTACTGCTCATCAATCTATACCTTAACGCTATTAAGCTGTTGCTTTACGAGCGTCTTTGATCAGTTTTGCTACACGTTCTGTAGCAGCTGCACCGTTAGAAACCCAGTGCTCAACACGAGCTAGGTCTAAACGTAAAGTTTCTTCTTGGCCACGGGCCAATGGGTTGAAGAAACCAACACGCTCGATGAAACGACCGTCACGAGCGTTACGGCTATCAGCAACAACGATGTTGTAAAATGGACGCTTTTTTGCGCCGCCACGAGCTAAACGAATGGTAACCATGCGTTTTCAATCCTCTAATGATTTGCTTGAAGCAAAAATAAAAACTGGAACCCCGTGTTCGCGAAGAGTCCCAGATAGAAAGCCGGAAGATTTTACCTGACTTTCCAACGAATGCAACCAAAGATGGCGATTATTACGCCTGCGCCCTCAGTAAGCGGTTCATTGTTGCCAGAGTCAACCGACTGATAAAGTGCTAAGTTTAACTAAAAATGCCCGATTAACGTCCCGGAAATTTCATTCCTGGCGGCATCATGCCACGCATTCCGCGCATCATTTTTTGCATGCCGCCCTTAGCAGACATTTTTTTCATCATCTTTTGCATTTGAGTAAACTGTTTCAATAAACGGTTTACATCTTGAATTTGCGTGCCAGAACCGGCAGCGATGCGACGTTTGCGTGAGCCCTTGATTAAATCAGGGTTCTTACGCTCCTTGGAAGTCATCGAATTAATGATGGCTTCCATTTGGCCTGTCATCTTGCCGTCTTGGATTTGCGCTAAGGCTTCTGGGGGCAATTGACCGACACCGGGCAGTTTTTCCAGCATATTCATCATGCCGCCCATGTTTTTCATTTGCTGTAACTGCTCACGGAAATCTTCTAAATCGAAACTGCCACCTTGCTTCACTTTCGAAGCCAGCTTCATGGCCTTTTCTTTATCGACGCCACGCTCAACTTCTTCGATAAGCGATAACACATCGCCCATGCCCAAAATGCGTGAGGCGATACGATCGGGATGGAACGGTTCTAGCGCGTCGGTCTTTTCACCGACACCAAGGAATTTGATCGGCTTGCCCGTAATGTGGCGAATCGATAACGCCGCACCACCGCGCGCATCACCATCGACTTTGGTTAAGATCACCCCTGTCAGTGGTAAAGCTTCGTTAAACGCCTTAGCCGTGTTCGCCGCATCTTGACCTGTCATAGCATCAACAACGAACAAGGTCTCGATAGGCTTGACCGCAGCGTGTAAGCCTTTGATCTCGTCCATCATGGCTTCGTCAACGTGCAGACGACCCGCGGTATCGAGGATCACCACATCGATAAACTTTAATTTAGCGTGGGCAATCGCCGCTTTCGCAATGTCAATTGGTTTTTGGCTAACGTCCGATGGGAAAAACTCCACCGCCACTTCTTGCGCTAACGTCTCAAGCTGTTTAATCGCCGCGGGGCGATAAACGTCAGCACTGACGACTAATACCGATTTTTTATGGCGTTCGCGTAAAAATTTACCCAGTTTGGCCACACTGGTGGTTTTACCCGCACCTTGTAAACCCGCCATCATAATCACAGCTGGCGGCTGAGTGGCTAAATCTAGGGCTTCATTCGCCTCGCCCATGGATTTTTCAAGTTCACTTTGAACTATCTTAATAAAGGCTTGGCCTGGGCTTAAGCTTTTAGAGACTTCTTGGCCAACGGCACGTTCTTTTACATTATTAACGAATTCGCGCACCACAGGCAGGGCAACATCGGCCTCCAGCAGTGCCATACGCACTTCGCGCAGGGTTTCCTTAACGTTTTCTTCAGTTAAGCGACCACGGCCACTGATATTTTTCAGTGTGCGTGACAGTCTGTCGGTTAGGTTCTCAAACATCGTCCTGTTCTATACCTTTAAGAATCTCGATTGATGGGCTGTATTATAACGATGCATGCGCATTATGCTACTGCTGCACCCATCTTGATTGTGGTTAAGTGTTTTACTTGCGCTGAGTCATGTTTTATTGTCGTCGACACACTATTTAACCCTAACAATAAGAATCTGCTAAATTTTGCAACTCATGTCACTGCCCATTTGCCGACAGCTCATGTTATTCTAGGGAAAATATTGATCTGTATGCCCCGTTTTTAAGGCACCTTTAACTACACAAATAGGTTAATTACCCATGGTCATCTTTTCTGCCTCAGCCATGTTTTTTTATTGCATTGCATTGGTACTAGTGACGAGTAGATTGTTTCACCCAGACGGTCCGAATCGCCGTGCTGTCGCAGGCTTTGCCGCTATTGCGGTTATTTTGCATGCTGCAGCATTATCACAAGTGATTTTCACCACAGATGGCCAAAACTTTAGCCTGACGAATGTGATTTCCTTAGTGAACTGGATTATCGCTTTTACTTTTACGATATTGATGTTCAGGCTGAAAGTCATCGTCGTCGTGCCCGTGGTTTACGCCTGCTCAGTGCTTTCGGTTGCCCTACTCTGGTTATTGCCGCCTAAATTCATCACGCATTTTGAGCTTTATCCTGAAGTATTAGCCCACGTCGTATTGTCACTCATGGCCTACAGCGCCCTGATGATTGCCGCCCTATATGCAATACAACTGGCGATGATCCAAAATAAACTGAAGAAAAAACAATTTATGCTGAGCCCTGGCATTCCGCCGCTGATGACAGTTGAAAAACAACTTTATCACCTGGTGATTATCGGCGTTATCTTGCTCAGTTTGTCGCTCGCGACTGGTTTTATCTTCCTTGAAGATATGTTCGCCGATGGTAAAGGTCATAAGGCAATTCTGTCGATAATGGCTTGGTTTGTATACATTACTATGCTGTGGCAACAGTATTGGGTCGGTTGTAAAATTCGTACCGCAGTCATTTACACTCTGACTGGCGCATCCTTACTTTCGCTCGCATATTTTGGCGCGCGCATTGTCAAAGAATTAATCCTCAACTAAACATTTAAGTCGGCTGGGGCAGTTATTGCTGCGGCCGACTTGACACTTTTTTTAAATGTCGGTATTTACTTAAGTTTACTGGCCACATTGGAGCCTTTTTTGGACGCTATATCGACAAGCGCACTCCTGATCGTTTTACTAGTGCTTATCCTATTCTCTGCCTATTTTTCAGGCTCAGAAACCGCAATGATGACTCTCAACCGTTACCGTTTACGCCACTTAGCCAACAATGGCCATAAAGGGGCGATTAGAGCCTTGAAGTTACTTGAGCGTCCTGACCGTTTGATTGGATTGATCTTAATTGGCAATAACTTAGTCAATATTTCCGCATCTGCTATTGCGACTATCATTGGTATGCGTCTTTGGGGCGACTTAGGGGTCGCTGTTGCAACAGGCGTGCTTACGTTAGTCGTGCTCGTTTTTGCTGAAGTCACGCCAAAAACCATCGCAGCGCTAAATCCTGAGCGTATTGCTTTTCCCTCTAGCATACTGCTACTTATACTTTCCTCGACCTTTGCCTATGTTGTCTCAAGCGTTAATTTGATAACCACAGGCATCTTACGTTTGATGGGGATAAAAACCGTTAATAGTAACGATGCACTAAGCCAAGAAGAGTTGCGTACTGTGGTACATGAGGCAGGGGCACTCATCCCCCGACGCCACCAAGAAATGCTGTTATCTATCTTGGATTTAGAGAAAGTCACCGTTGAAGATATTATGGTGCCACGCTCAGATATCTACGGAATTAACGTCAATGACGAATTTAAGGTTATCAATCGTCAGGTGATCCAAAGTCCACATACCCGAGTGTTAGTGTATCGCGACACCATAGACGATGCAGTGGGCTTTATTCACTTACGTGACGCCCTGCGCCTCCAATCTAAAGAGCAATTTAGCAAGTCATCTTTGCTACGTGCAGTGAAAGAACTCTACTTTGTGCCAGAAGGTACGCCACTCAATGTGCAGCTAGCTAACTTCCAACAAAATAAAGAGCGCATCGGCTTAGTCGTTGATGAATATGGTGATATTCAAGGTCTAGTAACACTCGAAGATATTCTCGAAGAGATTGTCGGCGACTTTACCACTTCTATGTTGACCACACCGAGTGAAGACATTAAGGTCCAGCAAGATGGCAGCTACTTAGTCGATGCGGGCATTACGATCCGCGATTTGAATAAAGAAATGAAGTGGAACTTTCCCACCGATGGCCCTAAAACCCTAAACGGTCTGATCCTAGAATACCTAGAGGAAATCCCCTCAGCTAACACGAGTTTACGTTTAGCCGGTTATCCCTTAGAGATTATCGATGTGGCAGAAAATATGATTAAAACCGTGCGTATCATACCGCTGCATTATCACCCGCCTAGAGCTTAGCTTTCGATTTTCCCCATAAAAAATCGGCCGAACCACATACTAATATGTCGTTCGGCCGACTGCTCCCCCGAGCAATACTTTTCCCAAGTGATGTAACGAGTTAAATCTTTTTCGCCTCAAGTGCGCGGCGCTTTTCAATCGCCATCGGCGTTATCTGGGCATTGAGCGCCTTTTCTAGGCCCAACATAAAATACACTTCCGCCATCAAGAAGAATGGCCCAATTAATAACTGATTCAAATCATCTACAAAGGCAGGCTTGGCTTTTTCATATTTATGGCCAATTAACTGGAACACCCAGCCCACCACAAATACCCCGAGGGCAAGCCAAGTGGCACCGGCAATATGCGCCGCCCATTCAGTTGTGAGCAGTACAGGTACCATGAATAATATGAGTCCCATTGAAAGCCTTAAGTGTAAACGGACATAGTAGGCCGACACTAACACGCCGACAATCAAGGCTAAACTGGTCTCGCCCAGACTGCCCAGCGGAATACGTACAGTGGCCAGCAACAAGAAAGCAGACCAAATAATCAGTGGGATACCAATAAAATGGGTCTGAATATTACGATGATTTAAATGCACACTTTTGTAGGTCGATAACTGCTCTGCGGCGGATTTCATTTTAGGTTCCTCTTCATTTGCCCCTGCTTTTAACTGCGCCAAATTGAGCGACGCGCAAGCCATAAACTAGCGCAAAACAATTAAGCTGAACAGTAAAAGTAAACGAATTGTTGCACTTTATTGTTTGGTACTTATTTTGATACCCATCCAGAAATGAAAAAAGGAACCCTAAGGTTCCTTTTTTACCGCCGACAGACACAAAACTCGGGTTTATTGAGACTCTATGATTACCGTCGCAATCGCATAGGATTTTTCATCGGCAATAGAGATATGTCCAACCGTCGCTTTAAGCTGCTGTAAGCGCGTCAGCGCCCCCTCGGTAAAGTGAATCGTCGGCGCACCATCCTCATTGTTGCCAATGTGAATATGCTGAAACGACACGCCGCGGCCAATGCCCGTACCGAGCGCTTTGGCTGCGGCTTCTTTGGCGGCAAAACGCTTGGCAAGATAACGGCTTGGCTGACTATGGGCAGTATAAATGGCCAACTCAGCCTCGGTCAGCACACGTTTCGCCAGCTTGTCGCCTGCGCGCGCCACATGCGCCTGAATACGCTCAATCTCGACGATATCTGTGCCTAGGCCGACAATCGCCATTATTCGCCTCGACGACCTTCAAGCATTAACACTTTCATGTCTTTCACTGCTGTCGCTAAACCGTCAATGGCGGCACGGGCGACAATCGCATGGCCGATATTGAGTTCATATAACTCAGGAATCGCCGCGATGGGTTTCACGTTGTGGTAATGCAAACCATGACCCGCGTTAACCACTAAACCTTTGCCATGGGCGTATTTGGCCATTTCGCTAATACGTGCTAACTCAGTGGCTTCTTCTGCTTCCGTTTTCGCATCGGCATAACAGCCAGTGTGGATTTCGATAAGCGGTGCGCCAGAGGCAACAGCGGCATCAATTTGAGTTTTATCGGCATCGATAAATAAGGAGACTTGAATACCCTTAGCAGCTAAACGACTAACTGCTGCAGTGATTTTATCTAATTGCCCCGCCACATCTAAACCGCCTTCAGTGGTGACTTCTTGACGTTTTTCTGGCACTAAACAGACATAGGTCGGCTTAATTTCACAGGCGATGTTAAGCATTTCTTCGGTCACAGCACATTCAAAATTCATGCGGGTTTTCAAGGTTTTTGCCAACAGATATACATCGCGGTCTATGATATGGCGTCTGTCTTCACGCAAATGGATAGTGATGCCATCGGCGCCAGCATGTTCAGCAACGGCAGCAGCATGCACAGGATCAGGATAACTGGTGCCACGGGCTTGGCGCAGAGTAGCAATATGGTCGATATTCACGCCCAATAAGATACGGCTCATCGGGAACTCCTTAATGTTTAACGCTGATATTGCGGCCTATTGTACTTAGGCTCACGCTAAAAAACAGGAGCTAGGGCAAATTATTCCCATCAATCTTAGTTGGTACGGCAGTGCTGACGAACAATTGTCGACTCAACAAAGGTTTAGTCCCGAGTAATGGCGTTAACAGGGAGCGCATCAACAACTTAGCGCTCAAAAAATGTGCGTCGGTGAGCTGGTTATCGTTAAGCGCCGTCAACATTGCCCCTTGATAGGCATTGCGAGCACGGGAGTTGAGTACAAATTGAAAACCTAACTCAGGCACGAGCTGGTAATAATAGTCAGGCACGAGGGGTTCACCTTGAGTATCGCGGCTAAGAGAAGGCATAAAACCTAATTCCCGCAGCAAGGCAAGCTCAATATAACGCAGTTGGGATTGGCAAAACTTCGCGGCAAGGCCGACTAAGGCTTGATGATAAATGAGGAACAACTCTTCGGCATTGTGCTGTACAGACAAAGTGCGAACCAATAACTCATTGATATACATGCCAGCAAACAAGCTTTGACCAGAAAGAGGCACAGCAGGCGCAGCGGCTTCGACTTGAGTTAAGGTTTTTAATTCAGACTTACCGCTAAATTCGAAGATCAGCGGTTGAAAGGGCTGGAGAATACTCTTGATAGAGCGCTTACCGCTGCCGGTTCGGGCAACCACATCAACCCGTCCAATGCCGTCAACTAAGAGGTTAACTAAGACACTGGACTCTCGATATGGGCGATGATGTAAAACGTAACCACGTTTCATCGGTAAGCGCGCTCGCTGAAATTAATGCTTAATCGTCGCCGTAACCTAAGCTACGCAAGGCGCGTTCATCATCGGCCCAACCGGATTTCACTTTCACCCACACTTCGAGGAAAACTTTATTATCAAACAAGGTCTCCATGTCTAAGCGAGCTTGAGTTGCGATAGTACGAATACGTTCGCCCTTGCTACCAATCACCATACGTTTTTGACCTTCACGCTCAACAAGGATCAAGGCATTGATTTGATAAACACCATTTTCCATCATCTTGAACTGTTCAATCTCAACTGTCGCATCATAGGGTAATTCATCACCTAAGAAGCGCATCAGTTTTTCACGCACAATTTCCGACGCCATAAAACGTTGCGAACGATCGGTAACATAGTCTTCAGGGAAGAAGAAAGGTCCTTCAGGAATAGACGCCGCCGCTAGCTCTAAAATGCGCTTAACGTTGGTACCTTTACTGGCTGAAATCGGCAAAATTTCATCGAAAGGATATTTTTTGGCGACTTCTTCCAAATACGGGAACAGCGATTCTTTGTCTTTGATATTGTCGACTTTATTGATCGCCAGAATTGTCTGACGCTCTTCACCACCACGGCGTAATTTACTCAACACCATCTCATCATCGGCGGTCCACGTCATGCCATCGACCACAAAAATCACCATAGCCACATCGGCAAGCGAACTGGCTGCTGCGCGGTTCATCAGGCGGTTAATCGCCCGCTGCTCTTCTATGTGTAAACCTGGTGTATCGATGAACACGATTTGCTTCGGACCATCGGTATGAATACCCATGATACGGTGGCGCGTTGTTTGTGGCTTTTTAGAAGTAATACTTACCTTCTGACCAAGCAAACGGTTGATTAACGTTGATTTACCGACGTTAGGGCGACCAATGATCGCCACCATGCCGCAATAAGTGACATCGTATTGGGCCGACGGCGTTGGCGCGGCCGCATTCATCCTTGCCAGTAATTCATCTAAACTCGGCTCAGTTGCCGCTTTTGCAGCATCGATACCTGACAAGTCTGTTTTTTTGGTCATTTCTTTAGTAACTCCAATACTTGAGCGGCCGCGATTTGCTCGGCTTTACGGCGTGAACTCGCCACACCAATGACGCTTTGGCTCAAGTCTTCAATACGACATTCAACAGTAAATGTCTGATCGTGGGCATCGCCTTCTATGTTGATTACTTGGTAATCAGGCAGCGGCTTTTTAAACCCTTGTAAATGTTCTTGCAGTAATGTCTTAGCGTCTTTCTGGCTGATCCCGGGTTGGATTTCGGCCAAACGCTCGGCATACCATTTCAACAGTAATGCACGGCAAACTTCGAGATCGGAATCAAGGTAAACGGCGCCAATAATGGCTTCAACCGCATCGGCAAGAATCGACTCGCGTCTAAATCCGCCACTTTTCAACTCGCCAGGACCGAGATATAAATAATCGCCGAGCTTAAACTCTTGGGCGATGATAGTTAGGGTATCACCGCGAACTAAGGTGGCACGCATCCGGCTTAAATCGCCTTCGGTTGCCTTCGGAAACTGATGATACAAAGCATCAGAAATCACGATAGATAAAATTGAATCACCTAAAAACTCTAAGCGCTCATTATGCTTATTTGCCGCACTTCTGTGGGTCAGCGCTTGAGTCAAAAGCTCAATATTCTTGAACTCATAACCTAAGGTACGACACAAACGTGGCAAATTTTTAATCGGTTCCATGCTATTTAATTCCACCTACACGCTCAAAACGCACACCGCTAGGCACCCAAGTTGGGAGGAAGTCGGCTTTTGAACGGTCAAATTCAAAACTAATCCAAATCGCTACCGCTTTACCGACCAGGTTTTCTTCTGGCACAAAGCCCCAGAAACGACTGTCGGTACTGTTATCGCGGTTATCGCCCATGGCAAAGTAATGGCCTTCTGGCACTAAAAACTCACCCGCGGGTAAATTACCTTCGCGCTTAAAATACCCCAGCATGTCAGGTCGACTTGGGTTGATCAAAATATCGTGGGCAACATCGCCCAATTCCTCTTTATAACGCAGTAATGGCACACCATCTTGGCTGTAATCACCACGACTGATCTCTGTGCGGGCGATAACTTGCGGTTCTGGACAAGCTGTTTGCTCAACACCACAAGCCTTTTGGATCATCAACTGTTTATTACGGTAAATAATTCTATCACCCGGCAAACCGACTACACGTTTAATGTAGTCAATGGCAGGGTTTTCAGGATATTTAAATACCACCACATCACCGCGTTTGGGCTCGCCAGTTTCAACCAACTTGGTTCGCCATACGGGATCTTTAAGCCCATAACTAAATTTTTCCACCAGAATGAAGTCGCCCACTAAGAGGGTTGGCATCATAGAGCCCGATGGGATTTGAAATGGCTCATAAATGAATGAACGTAGGATCAACACAAAGGCAATCACAGGGAAGATAGAGTGCGCGGTTTCGACTATGGTCGACTCACGAATGATTTGGTACTCAGCTTCTTCAGTTAAATTCGCTTGTGATGCCTTTGCTAACGCTAAACTCTCACGACGCTTTGGCGCGAAAACGAGCACATCGACTAACCATATAAGTCCTGAGATCAGGGTGATTAGCACTAGAATAATGGAAAAATACGCTGCCATTGCTTATTGAACTCCTGCCTTAAAAATAATTAAAGGTGCCTAACTCAGCGAATATCATACTTTAGTTAACTTACCGTATTCGACCTTGGTAAACCAAAGTGATAAACCAATGCGATAACCTAACTAAAGCGCCGCAAACAGCGGCGCAATAGTCAACTAAATTGTCACTTCTTATGCTAACGATTACTCGTTTAGCTTAAGTACCGCTAAGAATGCTTCTTGTGGCACCTCAACGTTACCTACTTGCTTCATCCGTTTCTTACCCTCTTTTTGTTTATTTAAGAGTTTTTTCTTACGAGAAACGTCGCCGCCATAACACTTAGCCGTTACGTCTTTACGCAGGGCTTTCACGGTTGAACGGGCAATAATTTGACTGCCCACCGCCGCTTGAATCGCAATATCAAACATCTGACGTGGAATAAGTTCTTTCATCTTATCCACTAAAGCTAAACCACGGTGACGAATGTTTGATCTATGGATAACCATAGCCAAGGCGTCGACTCGGTCGCCGTTGATGAGAATATCTAAACGCACCATGTCTGCAGGATCGAAACGAATAAAGTTATATTCGAGTGATGCATAACCACGGCTAGTGGATTTCAAACGGTCGAAAAAGTCCATGACCACTTCCGCCATTGGCAGATGGTAAGTCACAGCCACTTGGTTACCGTGGTAAACCATGTTCACTTGGGTGCCACGTTTTTCAATACACAGGGTAATCACGTTACCTAAGTATTCTTTTGGCACTAAAATGTTGGCCTCAACAATCGGCTCACGCATTTCTTCAATGTTGTTAATCGCAGGCAGATCAGACGGGTTATCAACGTAAATCGTTTCACCGCTGGTCATGACAACTTCGTACACTACGGTTGGCGCAGTGGTGATCAACTCTAGGTTATATTCACGCTCTAAACGCTCTTGTACGATTTCCATGTGGAGCAGGCCTAAATAGCCAATGCGGAAACCAAAACCGAGTGCAGATGAACTTTCAGGTTCAAAGAATAATGACGCATCGTTCAGGCTGAGTTTGTTCAGCGCATCACGGAAGTTTTCATATTCGTCGGTCGAAATTGGGAATACGCCAGCGTATACCTGTGGCTTCACTTTCTTAAAACCAGGTAACGGCTTTTCAGCACCATTTTTGGCTAAAGTTAACGTATCGCCCACGGGCGCGCCGTGAATTTCCTTCAGACCCGCAATCACAAAGCCGACTTCACCGGTTTTAAGTTCAGTTTTGTCAGTTTGTTTTGGCGTGAAAATACCCACGCGATCCGCAGTGTGGTTTTGCCCTGTAGACATGACCTTAAACTTGTCACCTTTTTTCAGGCTACCGTGTTTAATTCGCACTAACGACACTACGCCTAAGTAGTTATCAAACCAAGAATCGATGATCAAGGCTTGCAATGGTGCGTCAGGATCGCCTTCTGGCGGTGGAATTTTGGCAACAATGACTTCTAAAACCTCATCGACACCGACACCGGTTTTAGCCGAACAACGCACAGCATCCATCGCATCAATACCGACGATATCTTCAATCTCGGCAGCAACACGTTCCGGATCGGCTTGTGGTAAGTCAATCTTGTTTAAAATGGGTACCACATCTAGATTCATATCCAGCGCGGTATAACAGTTTGCCAGTGTCTGAGCTTCAACGCCCTGACCCGCATCAACCACCAGCAAAGCACCTTCACAGGCAGCTAATGAGCGCGAGACCTCGTAGGAGAAGTCAACGTGACCTGGGGTATCAATAAAGTTGAGTTGATAGACAAGGCCATCTTTGGCTTTATAATCCAAAGTGACACTTTGTGCCTTAATCGTAATACCACGCTCACGTTCTAGATCCATAGAATCTAAAACTTGAGAATCCATTTCACGGTCGGTTAAACCGCCACAAACCTGAATAAGACGATCTGATAGCGTCGATTTACCATGGTCGATATGGGCAATAATTGAGAAGTTTCTAATTTGTTTCATTATGCTGCAATGACTAATACTGAAAATGGATACGGTTCAAAGGAGCGAAATTGTACCTGATTGCGGTTTCAATACCAATCACATTCACTCCTACTTAAGACAGGCCGATAAAACAACGTCCAAAACCGCAGTTAGCTGTTATTTGATAAAAAATAACACATTGAAATTATTGAGCTAATTCGTTTAAATTGATGCTCCTACCTAAATAGGCCAAAATCACAGGCTGAGCATCAACTTCTAAACGTTTGGCCTGTTGCTTACCAAAAGACCACGCAATCAAGGCACCAACGGCCGCAAAGCCCATGGCACCTAGGTTAGGATTAAACTCAAGCAACTGGCCTAAAAATTGTCCTAACGCCGCGCCGACAAACAGGCCAAACAGCGGCATTAAATAGATTAATGCTGCTGCTTTGAGGATCACGCTCTCGGGAAGGCCTAATTTGAGTAATTCACCAGCCTCACAGCGGCGGTCACTCTGAATAGAAAATTGCTGGGTTTTCGAGGAAAAAGCCTGAGCGACAGCAGAGGTCCCGCAAGACTCACTGTTACTGCAGCTCTTGCAGGTACTCTTAAGTTCCACTTCAACCGTCAACCAGCCTTGACTATCACTGGAGACGACTCTGGCAATTTCTTCCATCATAATCGGCGTCCTATTCTAGCGTCAGACTTTTAGCAATGCGCGTTAAGGTTTCTGTCGGCACTTTACCCACAGCAACCACTTCGGCATTACCGACTTTTTCTGAGACTAATGACAAGCCATTACGGGTAATTAATTCTTCAGGCAATGGACTTGTGCCCGCACGCGCCACATAAACAGAAATATTTGCCAGTCCATCGGTCAGTGCTATGTATTCCACCGCTTCGTGACTGCCAATTAATCTATGGTGGTCGCGCACTACCACAGTAAAACCTGCGGGTAACCAAGCAAATTGCCAGTTTTGACCGTCTTGGCGCTCGGCTTGATCTATAACTGCCGGCCACTCTTGCTTATAGGCCTCTTGCAAAATAGCTGGCGGCTCGCTGAATTCAATGAGTTCAATCACCATGATCTGCTCAAGTAATTGCTTATCTTGAGTCAGCATGTCGTATCTCAGCGGCAGATAGGTTTCCATATCAAGCCAAATTTGAAAGCCATAACGGAATTCATCATTAGGCAACAGGCGGATCATCTGCCCCGGACGCCCAGCGATACGGGTACGGCCACCGAGTACAAACTGATAACCCACTTCTAAGTCCGCCATATTGGCAGAGAAAGCAGCAGGCCAGACACCTTGAATATGATTAGAAACGATACTATACGCAGGCTCATCGTGCTCAATAAAGGTGACACGATTACCGACACGCACTGCATTTTTGGGTGGACCGTTAAGGTATTCTAGAAAGGCAACTTCTTGATTATTCACCTTACCATGCAGGTAAACCAAAGGCCGAATATGATCGGCCTGAAGTTGAATAATCGATGCTTTAAACTCTTTCTCTCGTAAAGCCTGACTCATTTTCTCGAGCCAAGCTTTGGCAGGCATGTCTTCCTGCGCGGTTGCAGGAAAGACCAAGGCTAATAAAGCCAACAGGATTAGACGCAAGCTAACTCCTCGTTATTGATTGACCGGAACGGGTACGACCTCGGTATTGTCCTCTACAACCGCACCAGTATTCAATCGTTGTTGCAACATATGATCTTGGATATAAGTATTAATTCGGCGACGTTGCTCATTCACCTGATCATTGGTATAGCCTTGATTCTGTTGTACAGGACCGGTTTGTAGGCTCACAGGTGATGCGCTACCAATAAGCGGCCTTGTAATTAACACGGGCGATGGTGACGCGGCATCATCGGCGGTTTGATTGTAATTCTGCACACCCACAATCGCAAACATAGCAACCGTCGCAGCAATGGCATATTGACCAAATTGCTTAAATAAAGGTACGACGCGGCTTTGCTCCGAATTGGCGGCAATTTGTGGCGTTACAGGTGCAGTGACTTTAGACGCATGATGCTTAGGCGCAACTATCGCTGGCTCAAGTTCAATGGCGGCAGCAATGCTAGCAGAGAGATCTAACACAATAGTCTGCGGCAATTCGCCACGCATGGCATCGCCTATCATATGATAGTTATGCCATTTATCATGTGAATGTGTATCAGCAGATAACTCTGCCATGGTCTGCGCATCAGTCTCTCCATCGACTGCGGCAGATACCCATTCTTGACCTAATTTATCCATTTTTCACCTGTCTAAATATAAGGGGTTCTTAAAATAAGAATTTAGGCTTCCAGCAACGGCTGGAGCTTTTTATCGATTGCCTCTCGAGCTCGGAAGATACGCGATCTTACGGTCCCGACAGGACAATCCATGACTATGGCAATATCTTCGTAACTCATACCATCGAGTTCACGCAATGAGATGGCCATTCGTAATTCTTCAGGCAAGGTCTCTAATGTATCGAAAATCACTTTTTTGATTTCATCCGATAACATTAGCCGTTCTGGGGAGGCAAACTCCTTCAGCGCGTCACTGCCTTCGTAATATTCGGCATCTTCTGCATCAACATCATTCGCAGGCGTTCTACGCCCCTGTGATACGAGATAATTCTTCGCAGTGTTTACTGCGATGCGGTACAACCAAGTATAAAATGCACTTTCACCGCGAAAGTTTGGCAAAGCTCTGTAAGCTTTGATAAACGCTTCCTGTGCCACATCAGCAACGTCCGCTTGGTTCCGTACATAACGGGATATCAAGCTAATGACTTTACTTTGATATTTAAGCACTAACAGGTTAAAAGCGTTTTTATCACCTTGTTGTACGCGCTCAACTAATTGTTGATCACTTAATTGTCCACTCATCCGAGCCGACTTCTCCTAAATCTAAAATGCTGATTTCTCAGTCGCTCGAATCATATTCACTTATGTAGACTCGCGGGCTTTGAAAAAGTTCTAAAAATTATACAAAAAAAGTAAGGTAAAAAGGAAAGTACCCATAATCGGTGAGTTGGTTTACCATAGTTGGCACTCTTCAGTCACATCATGATACCCGATGAAACAAGTAGTTGAACACCAATCTGACATATTAGTCATAGGTAGCGGTGCCGCAGGTCTGACACTAGCTTTGCATCTTGCTGAAAAAGCAAAAGTAATTCTGCTTTCAAAAGGCCCACTCTCGGAAGGGTCGACTTACTACGCCCAAGGCGGTATCGCCTCCGTCTTCGACGAAAGTGACACTATCGAATCCCATGTTGCAGACACCTTAATCGCAGGGGCGGGTTTATGTGACAAAGACGTTGTCACTTTCACGGCTGAAAATGCCAAGAGTGCGATGCAATGGCTTATCGAATGTGGCGTTGCCTTCGATAAAGAAGAAACCACTGACGGTAATGCAAAAGACGCACCTTACCATTTAACCCGTGAAGGCGGCCATAGCCACAGACGTATTCTGCACGCTGCCGATGCCACAGGCAAAGAAGTGCAAACCACACTGCAAGAGCGCGCACTCGCCCACCCCAATATTCAAGTTTTAGAACGCTATAACGCCATCGACCTCATCACCACCCGTAAGTTAAATCGCCCAGGTAATCGTGTGTTAGGCGCTTATGTGTGGAATCGCAATGAAGAGCACGTCGAAACCGTTAAGGCCAAGTTTGTTGCGTTAGCAACAGGCGGTAGCTCTAAGGTTTATCAATATACCTCAAACCCCGATGTCGCTAGTGGTGATGGTATTGCCATGGCATGGCGTGCAGGTTGCCGCGTGGCGAATATGGAGTTCAACCAATTCCATCCGACGTGTTTGTACCACGCAGATGCGCGCAACTTCTTACTCACCGAAGCCCTGCGTGGTGAAGGGGCTTATCTGCGTCGTCCTGATGGCAGCCGCTTTATGCCGGACTTTGATGAACGCGCTGAACTCGCTCCCCGTGACATCGTTGCCCGCGCCATCGACTATGAGATGAAACGTCTCGGTGCCGACTGTGTATATCTGGATATCAGCCATAAAGATGCTGACTTTGTGATGAAGCATTTTCCGACCATCTATAGCCGTTGCTTAGAGCTGGGAATCGATATCACTAAAGATGCGATTCCTGTGGTACCCGCCGCACACTATACCTGCGGTGGTGTAATGACAGATATGCACGGTCAGACGGATCTCAATGGTCTCTATGCTATTGGTGAAGTCGCCTATACGGGCTTACATGGTGCCAATCGTCTGGCGAGTAACTCGTTACTCGAATGTTTAGTGTTTGCCCGTGCGGCGTCACAGGACATAGAAAGCCAACTGCATAAAATTCAAATCCCGGGACAAATACCCGCATGGGATGAAAGTAAAGTGTCGAACTCGGATGAGGAAGTGGTCATCGCCCATAACTGGCACGAACTGCGGTTATTCATGTGGGACTACGTTGGAATTGTACGCTCTGATAAACGTCTGGAGCGAGCACTGCGCCGATGCCTGATGTTACAGCAAGAAATTCAGGAATATTACAGTAACTTCAGGGTTAGCAATAACTTGCTCGAATTACGTAACTTAGTGCAAGTGGCCGAATTAATTATTCGCTGTGCCATGGAGCGTAAAGAAAGCCGTGGGCTGCATTTTAATATCGATCATCCAGAGAAATTAGACGCGCCTCGCCCAACAATTTTACTACCAGAAAAGTAACCGCATACGCATAGGTGACTTCATCATAAACAGACTAAATCTCAGAATGAGGTTTAGCCTGTTGCATTTTAGCCCGCAGCAACAGCCGACATAAATGTCGATAGTCAGTATCGTCTAACATATCAGCCCAAACCAGCAAGAGCCGTAGCTGAGTATCCACTTCGATATAAATCAAGCAAACAAAGGGCGTGACCCAAGTGCGTTTTAGTACCTGAAAGTGCTCCCCCGTTGACAAACGTCCCTCGCCTTTATCACTCAGCACAAAATCTAAACGCCAATGCTGCAGTCGCCACAACTGCGACAGCAAAAAAATACTGACAAGTACGATAAACAAATATTTAAGCAGAGATAAGGCGATAATGTCGCTTTGGGGCCAAAGCAGAAATGAGCTAGAACAGACACAAATAAAAACGACCAACGAGAGTCGTTGGTCGAAAGAAGCTTTTACGCTGAAACTATGGTGCCGGTCTTCCACGGACTTTTACTATCATACGAGCCAGTTCAGTATCAGGGCACACTTCATGGCCCATAAACCAAGCAAACAATTCTGGATCTTCACATTCCAACAAACGGATAAACACGGTTTTATCTTCATCGGACATTTCTTGATAGAAGTTTTCAACAAAAGGTTGAAGCAAGACGTCTAATTCCAGCATCCCACGGCGACATGCCCAGCGAACCCTTGCGATGTTCATTAATTCCAAGGTATTTCTCCCAACACAGATTTGGCATTAGTCTATCAGTTCACTGACTAAAGTGTCGATTAACCCTTCATATTGACTTACAAAATTAGCATTGTTGTACTTGCGTATCGAGCCCCTCAAAGAGATCGCTAAAATCTGTATCCAATAATCGCTTTACCGCAGGATGTTGGATCATACGTTCGGCAAACATCACATGGTATTCCTCTTTCACATCGGTAGTTTCACCGAGCAAATTCATACCATGGGAAATCACTTCTTGGCGATAAATCGACGGTGTGACAAAAATACCTCGTTTAAGGTAACCAAAGGCCTTCATCATGGCCGCATCATCGAACTCGCCCAAAATACTGACTTTAAGGTTTTGCTCGTCAAACCAGCGATATAGCTGTTGTCCAAGTGATGTTCTGCGGCCAGGAATTAATAGCTGGCCTTGCTCTAAACAGGCTGGAAAATCTGCGCTATAAGTCTCAGCGGAGAAAAAACTCACGCCACACTCGCCCAATTTTTTAGATAAAATTTCAGGGTATTTCAGTGACTCACCTGCACAATCCGAAAGGATCATATCCAGTTTATGCTCACGTAAACGCGCCATTAGGCTCTCGTGAGTCGCCTCATAGCAGGCTAAGTGCATAGAATTGTCATTAGGCACTACAGATAATAAAACTCGGCTGACTAAAGCTTTAGATAAGGCATCGGCAATACCCACCTCGAATAACATGGCATCCGCTTTTTGATAGTTAAGTAAATCGAGCATTTCATAGCTAAGGCTAAACATCTTATCGGCGTAGCGAAACACCAATTCACCTAACTCTGTCGCCTCCAATGTCCGCCCGACTCGCTTGAACAGACTGCCGTTTAACCTATCTTCTAAGGCACGAATTTGCCCCGTTATCGTTTGCGGCGTCAAACATAGGGCTTCGGCCGCCTTCGCGACTGAGCCCTTTTTCTTAATCATCCAAAAATAATACAAGTGGTTATAATTCAAGTGCAGCATGCTAACCCGCTGTTAATGCTCCCTCAAACGCCAAAGCGCTGAGGGGTTACTGTGTTATTTTAAACTCGATTAGTTTAAAATCAGATGATTAAAAACCTGATGATTCCCAGTCAAGTTACTTTAAACGCTGGCAGTCGAGTAAGTTAGTAACTATGCCTTGTAACTGCTCCAAATCGGCAGCATTCCCCAGACTTACCGCTTCAGTGACTCCTGAAACTAAAACGTTACGTTCTGGAATACGTTCGGCGCAATAGGTTCGATTCGCTTCTTGGAAACGTTTACCACCGCGATACTTAAGTGCCCTCGATTCATAACCATTAGTTTCTAATCTCGCCCCTAAGGAATCAGATTTAAACATCAAAGCGCCATCCACTATCCCTTCAAGATAGCTTTGGCAAGTCTGCGAGTTTGCATCCTGATTACAGGCCGAAATTTGCGATGCCGTCGCGGATGTCGATAAACATAAGAGCGTTGCTATTCCCATTAATTTCAACTTTATCATAGTTATACTCCTTTATTAGGTAACACTTTTGATAACCAGAAATACCCGACTAACGCTGCCATAATCGAACCGATTAAGGTCCCTAGGCGTGCTAAGTCACCGTACATAGGGTCTGCATGTTCAAAGGCTAACGACGCAATAAACATAGACATAGTAAAACCAATACCGCACATGGCAGCGACGGGGGCAATTTGCTTCCAACCTACGCCATCGGGCAATTGCGCTAATTTTAGTTTCACCGCAATAAAGCTAAATAACATTACACCGATTGGCTTACCTAACATCAGGCCCAATGCAATACCAACAGGAACAGGAGAAATTAACGTCTCCAAATTCATATTGCCGACATAAACGCCCGCATTGGCAAAAGCAAACACTGGCAAAATGAGGAAAGTACTCCAAGGATGCAAACTATGCTCTAAGCCTTCTGAGGGTGAACTGCCATCCTTTGCCCGCAATGGAATACAAAAAGCAATGATGACGCCAGCCAGAGTCGCATGCACTCCAGACTTGAGTACGGCAACCCAAAGAATTAACCCTAAGATGCCATAGGGTAAAAGTGAAGTAACCCCTTTGCGGTTTAACCCGACCAAGCCCGCAATCGCTAAACTGGCAATCACTAAACTGATGGTTGATAAGTCAGTACTGTAAAACAGCGCGATAATCACTATGACGCCTAAGTCATCGATGATAGCTAAAGCAAGTAAAAAGACTTTCAGTGAAACAGGAACGCGGCTTCCGAGCAGCGCCATAATACCTAAGGCAAAGGCAATATCGGTCGCGGCAGGAATCGCCCAGCCCGCTTGTGTGACAGGATCACCGTAGTTAAACAGTAAGTACACACCAGCAGGGACTAACATGCCGCCAATGGCTGCAAAGGTAGGCAGGGAAGCTTGGGCGACACTCGATAAGGCGCCTTCAAGTAACTCACGTTTCACTTCTAAACCAATCAGCAAAAAGAATATGGCCATCAAGCCATCGTTTATCCACAGGATGAGTGGCTTGTGTATATTGAGCTCGCCAATTTTGACTTGAACGTCAGTGCCTAAAAAGCCTTGATAAAGTCCAGATAAGGGGGAATTGGCCATCAGCATGGCTAAGGCAACAGCAACCAATAGTAGGATACCGCCAGCCGACTCTTGGCTCAGAAAATTTCTAATTGCTTTTTCCATCTTGCACTCCTAAAAATCATAATGAATTGAGTGTAGACGAATTGTAATAACAAATATAATCGTAAGTTTCTCCCTAACACCTCGGTTATCCCGAAGTGTTAGGCTAAAAAACATGCATCACACAGCAACAGGGGCTTTGATATGAGGGTGTGGAGCGTAGTTTGTTAATTCAAAATCATCGAATTGATAGTCAAAAATCGACTCAGGTCTGCGTACAATAGTCATGGTCGGCAACGGTTTTGGATCACGACTTAACTGCAGTGCCGTCTGTTCCATATGATTAGAATATAAATGGGTATCGCCACCCGTCCACACAAAATCACCTAAGGCCAAGTCACATTGCTGGGCGACCATCATAGTTAACAAAGCATAACTGGCAATATTAAATGGCAAACCAAGAAACACATCACAACTACGCTGATACAGCTGACAAGATAATTTGCCATCAGCTACATAGAACTGAAAAAACGCATGGCACGGTGCCAAAGCCATTTTATCCAGTTCGCCCACGTTCCACGCAGAAACGATAAGACGGCGAGAATCTGGCTGAGATTTTATCTGGGCGATAACTTGCGAAATCTGATCGATAGCATCACCACTCTGGGTTGGCCAACTGCGCCACTGGGCACCATAAACTGGGCCCAAATCGCCATTATCATCGGCCCATTCATCCCAAATGCTGACCTTGTTTTCGCGTAAATAGGCAACGTTAGTTTCACCCTTCAGAAACCACAGCAATTCATGGATGATAGAGCGCATATGGCATTTTTTGGTGCTCACCAAAGGAAAACCTTTGCTCAAATCGAAGCGCATTTGATAGCCAAATACCGAGCGAGTCCCAGTACCTGTGCGATCCGATTTATTCACGCCTTCGGCTAATATGTGCTTCATTAAGTCTAAATATTGTTTCATTGCTGCTTACCTTGCTTACGAAAAATCAAGTACAAACCGATTAACACCATAGGCACAGAGAGTATCTGCCCCATAGTCATAAATCCCCAGTAGAGTCCCAACTGTGTGTCGGGTTGCCTCACAGTTTCAACCATAATACGGAACATACCGTAACCGACTAAGAACATACCAGAGACTGCACCGACTTTATCGGTACGTTTGCTAAACCAGTAAAGTAATAGGAATAATGCTACGCCTTCAAGGGCGAACTGATACAACTGGGATGGATGACGTGGGTCAGGCCCACCAGTTGGAAACACCATAGCCCAAGGCAGATCAGTGGTTCGTCCCCAAAGCTCGCCGTTGATAAAGTTACCAATACGACCAGCGCCTAAACCAATAGGCACAACAGGTGCCACCATATCGGCGACAGCAAAAAAAGTACGTTTTTGTTTCCACGCGATATAGAGCATCGCCGTAATCACGCCCATCAAACCGCCGTGGAAGGACATGCCACCTTCGGAGATTTTAAATAAATAGAGGGGACTGGCGAGGAAATAATCGAAATGATAAAAAAGCACGTAACCGATACGGCCACCTAAAATCACCCCAAGAAAACCGTAAAAGAGTAAATCTGAAACTTGCTCCCGCGTCCATATCCCCTTTGAACGGTCGGCTTGGCGGTTCAACAACCACATGGCCGCAACAAATCCGACTAAATAGGTAAAACCATACCAACGCAGTGCCGGTTCAAAGGTTTGTCCAAAAAGATTAAACGGTCCAAATGAAACGATCACGGGATCGATATTGGGGAAACTCAACGCCATAACACATCCATTAGCAGCCTAAAACAAAGATAAACATAAAAACTAGGTCAGAATTAACTTAAGGCCGACACATAGAAGTAACAATGCAAATATCTTTTTAAGTACAGGTGTTGGCCAAGTGCTCGCCGCTTTTACCCCCACAGGCGCCATCAAGACAGAAGTAATCACTAAACCAAACAATGCAGGTAAATAGATATAGCCTAAGGTACCATAGGGCAACTCAGGGGCATTCATTCCTGCAATAATATAGCCGAAACTGCCAGAAAGAGAGATTAAGAAGCCCATCGCAGCAGAAAAACCCACGGCTTGACGCATCTGTAAACCATAAAAAGTCAAAAATGGCACTATCAGTATACCGCCACCTATCCCGGTCAAACCTGCCAAAACCGCAACAAAAGCCGATACAACAAAAAGCACTACTGAATTAGGTAATTGACGATTTGATTCGGCCTTAACGGGATAAGCCATTTGAATTGTCATTAAAATAACAAAGATGGCAAAACCTTGTTGTAACTTATCAGCGGGAATACGCTCAGCAATAAAACCTGAAGCCAGCGCGCCTATAATCAGGCCCGGTAACATTGATTTGAATAAATCCCAAGGCACATTGCCACGCTTATGGTGGGCACGTGCCGACGAAATAGAGGTGAGAATAATGGCTGCGAGCGAAGTGGCAATTGCAATATGGGGGAGCTGAGTAGAGCTAATACCGACCGATGGCAAAATATAAAGCAGTGCAGGCACTACAATCAAGCCGCCACCGATACCTAATAATCCTGCCATAAAGCCGACAAATGCGCCTAAAGCCAAGCAAATAAAGAACACCAACAACAAACTATCCACACGAGTACCTACAGCGTGATAAATTGAGGGCCTTAGCTTAAAGCAAAACACAGCATTAGTTAATTAAGAATTGTTGCAAGACCCTGCTGGGTCAAATATTCTTTAACCAGCTCACGCACTTGGAAGCCGTTTGATAGGCTCAGCGCTTTAGCAAGTAATTGATCTAAATCGGCCCGCGCAACACGTCGCAATAGATAATTGATCCGCGCTAAACTGCCCTGATTCATACTCAACTGATCGTATCCCATAGCCACCAGCAAAATGGCCCCCATAGGTTCGCCCGCGAGCTCTCCACAGATACTAATATCGAGTTTATGGTATCGACAATCGAGGTGCGCCTGATGCAAAGCCCGCAATATTCCAGGATGATAACTGTCAAATAACGAGCTCACCCGCGGGTTATTACGGTCAACAGCCAGTAAATATTGGGTTAAATCATTACTACCAACAGAGACAAAATCCACTCGTTTTGCCACATCATCCAACTGATATAGCATGGCGGGCACTTCGAGCATAATGCCTATTCGTGGCATCACTATGTCGCTGTTAACATCGTTTTTTAATTCGACATAGGCTTGTTGCAAATATTCTAAGGATTGATCGATTTCATCTAAGTTGCTGACCATAGGCAGCAAAATACTTAACTGTTTACCGTCTCCCCCAGCCTGTAGCATGGCCCGTAACTGCACCAAAAACAGCTCAGGATGATCCAGAGACAAGCGAATACCGCGCCATCCAAGGAAAGGATTGTCTTCTTTAATCGGGAAATACGGTAAAGGTTTATCGCCTCCCACATCTAAAGTACGCATCACCACAGGTCGACCGGACGCTGCCGATAAGACCTGTTGATAGACTTTGACTTGCTCAGATTCACTCGGGAAGCGCTGTTGTAACATAAAAGGAATTTCAGTGCGATAAAGCCCAATACCGTCGGCGCCCTCTGCAATTTCAGAGGCCACACCACTGAGTAATCCCGCATTGAGATACAAGCGAATACGTGAACCATCTAAGGTTACAGAAGGCAGCGCTAATTCTTGGGCATACTGGCGTTGCAAGGCTTTTTGTGCCGAAATCAGGCTACGATACTCACCGACAATCGCAGGTGATGGCGACACCAATAACTGACCACGGCTTGCGTTTACGACTAAAAGTTTTTGGTCAATATTGGCGGATAACAGTTGCTCTACACCTGTGATTGCAGGCACACCTAAGGCGCGGGCTAAAATAGCGGCATGGGAGTTTACGCCACCAAGCTCCGTGACAATACCCGCAAGCTTTTGCCTTGGGAACTCAGCCAACATAGTCGCATCGGCTTCACGGGTAATGAGGATTACAGGTTTATCGGGCTCAAGCTCTAGACGTTCTGGCTCAATAAGTTGGCGCAATACTTTTTGACCTAAGTCGCGAATATCGCTAGCCCGCTCCTTAAGGTAAGGGTCTTCCATTGCTAAAAACTGTTGAATATAACGTAGAGACACTCGGCTCACCGCCGACTCAGCAGCCCAGCCTAATTGCACTTCACGGGTATATTCGCCGCCTAAACTAGCATCATCGAGCAGTAACTGTAATGCATTGAAAATGGAGACAACTTCGTCATCTTGCTCGCGATCAAACCGTTGAGATAAGGCACCTATCGCTTCTTTACAACGCACCATAGCCGTGGTTAAGCGACTCGATTCATAGGCAATATCGTCAGAACGCACCTCAGGCTGTTCAAGGGGAATTTCCCCACCAAGTACGAACGCATACGCAATGGCGATACCGTTTGACGCTGAAGTACCTTGAAACAGAATTTGTTGATGATGGGAGCTGACTTGAGCTTTTTGTTTTAACCCACGCACCGCCATCGCTAATTGGGCGGCGAGCGTCATCAGGAAGGCTTCTTCGCCCTCACTGAATTGGCGAGCACTCGCCTGCTGTACCACTATCACCCCAACCACAGCCTTCTGGTAGATAATAGGTACAGCTAAAAAAGCGCGGTATTCTTCTTCGGCGACTTCAGGAAAAAGCTTAAACCTTGGATGAAGCCGAGCATCCGCTAAATTAACGGCCTCTTCTCGCTGGGCAGCAAGTCCAACTAAACCTTCAGTCAGCGGCATACGTACTCGACCAACGGCGCTTTTTTCAAGACCATCGGTTGCAGATAACACGAGTTCTTGCTCTTCTAGGATATAGATGGAGCAACATTGGGTTTCCATCGCCGCTTTAGTCGATGAAACTAAGATTTCTAATGCGGTTTCCAAACTGTGGGCAGATGCCACAGCCTGAGTAATATCCCTAAGCGTATTTAACACTGTTTTCAATCCTCTTTTGAAAATCAGCCCGTTGTTTTTTGTCTTCCCCGTTTCCTAGGTATTTCTAGGGTTTGGAATGACAATGCCGTTACCGCAAACTCTTTCATCACCTTACGATAAACATCACGCTTAAATGACACAACTTGCCGCACAGGATACCAATAACTTACCCAGCGCCAATCGTCAAATTCAGGATGCCCAGAAGAACTCAAATTAATCGCACTATCTTGGCTTTTCAGTTGTAACAGAAACCACTTTTGTTTTTGCCCGATACACACAGGTTTACTGTCTTGCCTCACTAAACGCTTTGGCAAACGATAGCGCAACCAAGAACGGGTCGAGGTTAATATATGCACGTGTTCAGGTCTTAGGCCCACTTCTTCATACAACTCACGGTACATAGCCTCTTCTGCTGTCTCGCCATCATCGACGCCACCTTGAGGAAATTGCCATGAGTGTTGACCGAAACGTCTAGCCCACATGACTTGGCCATATCTGTTACAAATTATAATGCCCACATTTGCGCGAAAGCCGTCGCTATCAATCACATGGACTCCAAATCACATTAAATTTTAATAAACTGATTGTTTCATAAAGCTAGTCTCTCAGCAAACCTCTATTTTATCCTAAGCTTTGGATAACATCTGACTTAAAAGACATTTATCAACAATGCTAGGGGATGGAATCCAGGGATATCCACATTTTCTGTGGATATCTCTGTTTGAAACTCAGGTGAACTTGTTATAACGTTCAAAAAACATCTATTTACCATCGTTTTTAAAATTTAGCGTTAAAACTTAATAGCAAACAAATTCATAAACTTGCATATTAATCATGATTTATTTTAGACTAAAAAACCAATAAAGCTCATTATTTGACCAGCAAGAAGTATTTCTATCATTCTCGCGATATTACTCAACTTTATACACAAATAGTGTCCACAACTGTCCACAAAAGCCAGAATAAATGCACTTTATTCGCATTGACTTAGGGTTTTTATTAGGTTAAGAGGCTCACTTTACTGAGTTATCCATAATATCTGTGGATAAGTATGTGGGGAACGCAAGGGAAAGCAGAGAGTAACTTTGAACACTTTTTTGCAAAACGGGGGTTAACACGGATATAAAATTTAAAATCAGTCACTTAGAATAAAAACATTCGGTACAAGTTAATCCACCCTGTAGGGCTCATTTTTTAACCACCATTGCTAAGCGGTTATTTTTAAGTAAAATCCAGCCATGAATCGAATTATCCCCCCTGAAAATCTATCTGAACTACTCGAACGTGCCAACATGATGGCGGGCGTGAGTTTGGCGCAGATAGCAAGCCAAAGAAGCATTCGTGTTCCCAAGGATCTTAAACGCGATAAAGGTTGGGTCGGTCAATTAATCGAAATGGAATTAGGCGCAACGGCGGGTTCTAAACCTGAGCAAGATTTTCTGCATTTAGGGGTCGAGCTTAAAACTATCCCCATTGATACACAGGGGCGACCGCTGGAGACCACTTATGTCTGCGTGGCGCCGCTATCAAATATCCAAGGATTAACCTGGCAAAACAGCTTAGTCTGCCATAAGTTACAGCGAGTACTTTGGGTACCCGTTGAAGGAGAGAGGCATATTCCTGTGGGTGAGCGCCGTATAGGTACGCCAATATTGTGGGAACCAGATCCGCACGAGTTGCAATTACTGCAACAGGATTGGGAAGAGATCATGGAGCTTATCGCCCTCGGAAAAGTAGAGAGGCTTACAGCGCGCCACGGCGAAGTGCTGCAATTGCGCCCTAAGGCCGCTAATAGTAAGGCGTTAACACAAAGCATTGCCGAAGATGGTAGCCTCAAAATGACCAACCCTAGGGGCTTTTATTTAAAGACCAGTTTCACTGCTATGATACTTAATAAGGTATTTGGTTAATTTTTAGTAACGATATGGACTTGGATTGATCCAGATCACAAATTTCACTGGCACTAAGGTGACTCTTTTCTATAAACTACGGCATCCTGAAATCACAGCCGTATTCGGATACCAATCAAGCAGTGAGAGCACGTAGACAAGCGAAAAAACTCCTTTTTGCGATTTTAGCTTGGGCGATTGCCATGGCTGCATTCGTGTTTTTTCGATATGCCCAATCACCAGAACTGCCCCAATGGGCGGTAAGTTCGGCTGATCTCGCAACACTTGCTATCTACATGGGGATAATTTTTGGCAGCTTACATTGGATGTCGAACGTCATTGCCGATTTCAGTGCAATCAATCGCCTCCCCTATGTGTTTTCAGTCATCTTTAAGGGCTTGTTTTTATTACTGGGTGCTACGACGTTAGCTTACATGACTCAGTTTTTAAATATGTGGGCCATCGAAAATCACATGTCGACCCTCAGACAAATGCTGACGGCGCACATTCTCTATAGTCCTTCATTCCAAGCATTGATCGTATATTTGGTCGTTGTACGAGTCAGCTTAGCTTTTGTCGAGCAAATGGCATTATTAGTCGGGCCGCGTATTTTACTCAACATAGGCCTTGGTAAATACCACAAGCCAAGATATGAGCAGCGCTTATTCCTCTATTTAGACATGGTCGCCTCAACCACACATGCCGAATCACTTGGCGATTACCGCTTTAGTCGATTGATCCAAGACAGCTTTAGTTTACTTTCAGATACAGTGTCCAATAACGAAGCTGAAATCTACCGCTATATGGGAGATGCAGTGCTGCTTCACTGGCCATTAGAAGAAGGGATAGTTCACGACCGCTGCATGAATATTTATTTTGAATTTAGCCAACAACTGAACTGGCAACGCCGCTACTTTGAAGAGCATTATGGCTTTGTGCCGAAATTTAAAGCGGCGGCCCATTGTGGCCAAGTCGTCGCTGCAGTTGTTGGTGTACAGAAACAAGAAATTAGTTTCTTTAGTGACGTGCTCAATACCTTAGCAAGACTGCAAGATCAATGTAATCCACTAGGACAGCGCATGTTGATTTCAGGCGCACTCGCAGGACGTTTAGATAACCCCAACACTCAGTATCACCTATCAAATCTAGGCCCAGTCAAACTCAAAGGGAAACAACACTCAATTGAAGTGTTTGGCGTTTCCCCGCTCTGATTTGTAATCGACTTTAAGCTTTAGCTTGAATTAATGCTTTGCAGTTACAGTCAGTTTATTCCTCGTCCTTAGCTAATAATTTTTGGATCATTAAACCTAAAGTGCGGAAAGTTAAGATCCGACTGGTGGTTTGACGCCAGACAAGGCCGATATCACGGTAAGGTGCCTCACCCGGTGGCGTCATCACCACTAAATCTGTGTCATTCAAAATACCCGCGTCAATGGCCATTTGCGGAAGAAACGTGGTGCCCAGTTTACTGTTCACCATCTGCACTAAAGTATGCAAACTGGTGGCGGCAAACGGATTGACTTTCGCACTATCACCTAGCTGACATGCAGTAATAGCATGGCCTGTGATGCAATGCTCACTTTGCAGAAGAAAAATACTCTCGTCCGGCAGAGTTTGATAATCAATAGGTTGATGTATGCCACCCGCTAAATCTTTGTGGGCCACCATTTTGAAAGGATCTATGCCCACTTTCATGCTGTGGTAACCGCTAGTATCAACGGGTAGCGCTAGGATTAATAAGTCCAGCTCTCCTTTCCCCAAAGCATCTAACAAACGCTCAGTGGTATCTTCCTTCAATAATAAACTCATCGCCGGATAAGATTGCTGACACTGGCGGATCACACGACTCAATAGGAAAGGCGCTATGGTTGGAATACAGCCTAAGCGAATATCCCCCGTCATCGGCTCACCTTGATTTTTCACTAATTCCACCAAATCATCCACATCAGTGAGAATTTTACGGGCGCGCTGCACCACTTCTTCACCAATGGCGGTAAACATAAATGACTTATGGTCTCGCTCAATCAACTGATGCCCTAACTGCTCTTCTAGGTTTTGGATCCCACTTGAAAGTGTTGATTGACTGACGAAACACACCTTAGCGGCGCGGTTAAAATTCTGCTCTTGATGGAGATTCACCAAATAGAATAAGTTTTTTAAGCTAGGTAAACTTTTCATTTTCTCGATTGCCATGAAGGTTATGAATTAAGAAATTAAATCTACTTTAGCATAAGTGATGAGCAATAACGCGGCATAAGATATCAGGATTGTGACCCGAATCGATATTCAATCGGTTCGCCGTAAAACTTAAGTGGGAGTAACAAAATAAGATGGGAAAAGCGCTAACAAGAAAATGTCGAAAACAATAAACTTAATCGTAAAACCAATGCAAGATTCACTCAATTGAGCGCAACAATAGACATTATCGCTGCGCCTTAACTTACCTTAGCAAGTAATATTTTATGCTTTGGCTTGGAGGAATAACTTTAACTGTTGTAAATCTGCACTCGCGTGTTCAACGATGTCAGCAACCCAAGAGCCATGTTCAGCATCCCATCTTGCTTCTTCGCCATGCTGTAATAACTGGGCGATCTGCTGAATACGTTTTAACCCCACAGAACCTGCAGCACCTTTAAATTTATGTGCTTCTGAACATAAGGTATCTTTGTCTGCTGCGTCGTTAGCTTTCACTAGATTTCCAACATATTCAGGCATTAACTGCTCAAATAACACCACACTCTTGAGTAAGGTACCGGCACCAATGGCGCTGCAGTACTGTTCGAGAGTATTGAGATCTAGGATTGCTTCTAATTCAACTGTGGCCATAAGGCCTCCCTTAAGTGGTTCAATGCTTAAAACGAATTTATCACATGATACCCACTAAAATTGTCAGTGCAACTTATAGCGATATTCATGGTCTAATTCAGATTAAAATTAACAAAAAACAAACTAATAGTCGTAAATAAACGCTTACGAAATAATAGCGACGACATAACATTTAGGGAGTAAATTTATCCCACTAACTTGCCTCTATCGTTGCGCTAATGCGTGCCCTTGTCCACCATAATGCTGCAAATTATCCACAATCGCCACCAATCCATCCCAACGATAGGCACACCAATCGGGTGCTAATAGCATAGGCTTTTTCGCATAAGCGGTGACACGGTGAAAAATCACGTCTAGGGGGGTATGGCGGATCATCTCGCCGACACTGTGGGCATAATCCTCAAGACTCAATAAAGGTAAGCGCCCACTTCGCCACGACTTAGCCATAGTGCTACCTTCGACGATATGCAAAGGATGTAGCTTCAAGCCATCAACGCCATGCTGCAATACAGCAGCTAAAGTCGCCATATAATCGCTATGGGTTTCATCGGGTAAACCAAGAATGAGATGAGTGCACACCTTAAGACCGCGAGCTCTCGCCCTAGACACAGTGTCACAATAACAGGCGAAATCATGGCCACGGTTAATTCTACGCAGTGTTTCATCTTTGGCTGTTTGCAACCCGAGTTCTAACCACACATCGACACCATTTGCCTGATAACGCGCCAGTAAATCCAGTACATTATTCGGCACACAATCGGGGCGAGTTCCAACACATAAACCGACTATCTCGCCATCTTTAACCGCTTCATCGTACTTAGCCATTAACACTTGATATTCATCATAAGTGCTAGTGTAAGCTTGAAAATAAGCAATAAATTTATCGGCTTGTGCCTGAGGCTTCGCCTCACGATAGCGGCTCTTACCCTGTTCGAGTTGCTCAGTAATACTCAATAGTTCGGCGGTTTGATGGCTAAATGACGCCACATTACAGAAAGTACAACCTCCGCGCCCTAAAGTGCCGTCACGGTTAGGGCAAGTAAACTTGGCATCTATAGTGAGTTTTCGCAGTCGGGTGCCATATCGCGCCTTACAAACGGCACCAAAGGTGTTCACATATGCATCAAGCCCCATCAGAGCACCCACCAAATTTCATATCGCTTCATTGAGAATAACCAAGATAAAATCACAAATAGAAAAGAAAATACGTGAACAAATAGAAGAAAAAGCTTAGTGTAAATAAGGTAGCGAGAGTTTTCTTGGCGCTACATCAAATTCCCGCCTGACTCATACCGTTATTATCATAAATGTGCGCATCCTCAAATTAACACACTAACCACTGAGATCTTGCTCACACCGGCAATGAATAATAATTCAACAATTATAATTTTTTATTTAACCACTGTGTTTGCAATAAAAATCACTATTTCTAAATCAAAAACAATCCCACCTGCATGTTGCATTTTGGTAAACCCACAGTTTCCTCATTTTTAAAATTCTTTTTATTCATAATGTTATACAGCACATTTTACTGTTGACGTTAACGTAAGGCAATTGTGATTTGTGTATGAAACATGAATTAATACCCATGTTTTATGCAAATTTTTGGTTTGACCTTTATTGAATCTCAGGCTAATTTGGGTGGTTCGGGTGCATATCTATAGAAAGTCTTTACATTTTCTCCCCGAGTAGTAATCAGTTGAGGTCTAGGGAGGTTTTTGTATGAGCTTATATCATCCCAGTTTTGAGCGGGACAATTGTGGTTTTGGGTTGATAGCACAGATGGATGGCGAAGCCAGCCACCGTATAGTGCGCACGGCAATCCATGGTCTAGATCGCATGAAGCACCGAGGGGGCATTGCCTCCGACGGTCGCACTGGCGACGGCTGTGGTTTATTAATGCAATTACCCGTGCAATTTTTTGAAGCGATTGCCGCGGAAAATGATTGGCATTTGAGCAGAAAATTTGCCGTAGGTATGCTGTTTTTAAGTCAAGATGATGAACTGGCTGACCAAGCCAAGTTTATTCTTGAGCGCGAACTCGAGCGTGAAACCTTAAGTATTGCAGGCTGGCGCAAGGTGCCTGTCAATCCCGATGTGTTAGGTGAAATTGGCAAGGCTAGCCTGCCACAAATCTATCAAGTGCTGATCAACGCCCCCATTGGCTGGCGTGAAAAAGACTTGGAACGCCGCCTTTATATGGCGCGTCGCCGCTTAGAGCAGCAAATCACCGACGACAAAGACTTCTATGTCGCAAGTTTATCTGGCCAAGTTATCGTCTATAAAGGTCTGATGATGCCTGTGGACTTGCCCGCGTTTTATCCCGATCTCGCGGACATTCGCTTAAAAAGCTCTATATGCCTATTCCATCAACGTTTCTCAACGAATACTTCTCCTAAATGGCCATTAGCTCAGCCGTTTAGATATTTAGCCCATAACGGCGAAATCAATACGATTACGGGTAACCGTCAATGGGCCCGCGCCCGTGCCTATAAGTTTAATTCACCGCTACTGCCAGATTTGCAGCAGGCCGCTCCCTTTGTGAATGAAACAGGCTCAGACTCTTCATCTTTAGATAACATGCTGGAAATGCTGTTATCCGGTGGCATGGACTTATACCGTGCAATGCGTCTATTGATCCCGCCTGCTTGGCAAAGTAATCCGGAAATGGATGACGAATTAAAAGCCTTCTACGACTTTAACTCTATGCACATGGAGCCTTGGGATGGTCCGGCTGGTATTGTGATGACCAACGGTCGCCATGCCGCCTGCGCCGTAGACCGTAACGGTCTGCGTCCATCGCGTTATGTGATCACAAAAGATCGTATTTTGACCTTAGCCTCCGAAGTGGGTATTTGGGATTACGCCGCCGATGAAGTCATCGAAAAAGGCCGTGTTGGGCCTGGTGAATTGCTGGTATTAGATACCTTGAACGGCCGCCTGTACCAATCTTTTGAAATTGATAACGATCTTAAACGCCGCCACCCTTACAAAGAGTGGATGGCGAAAAACAGCCGTACTTTAACGCCAGCGGAAGATTTAGCCTCTGAGCAGCACGGTGCCAGCGAGTTAAGCCCTGAGCTATTGCTGCAATACCAAAAACAATTTGGCTATACCCGTGAGGAATTAGAACAAGTCATTTGGGTATTGGCGAAGCAAGGTGAAGAAGCCACAGGCTCCATGGGCGACGACACACCTATGGCGGTATTGTCGAAAAAGTCACGTTCACTGTATGACTATTTTAGGCAGAAATTTGCTCAAGTAACGAATCCACCTATCGACCCCTTACGTGAAAAGCACGTCATGTCGTTGACCACTTGTATTGGCCGTGAACAGAACCTCTTCAATGAAACGACTGGGCATGCTTACCGGGTAATGTTCAATTCACCTATTTTATTATTCAGTGATTTTAACCAGTTACTGGGATTAGATAGCACTTACTATCGCGCCAATATTGTCGATTTAAATTACGAACCACAGGAAGGCTTAGAAAGTGCCATTCGCCGTATCACAGCCGAAGCCGAGCGTTTAGCCCGCAGCGGCACGACTTTGTTGATCCTTTCGGATAGAGCCATAGGTAAAACGGCGCAAGTGATCCCCGCGGCCATGGCGGTCGGTTCTGTGCAGCAAATGCTGGTGAATAAGAGCCTGCGCTGCGACACCAACATTATTGTTGAAACCGCATCGGCGCGAGATCCGCATCACTTTGCTGTATTGCTTGGCTTTGGTGCCACGGCGATTTATCCGTATTTAGTGTATGAGTCAATTTCCGAACTGGCGAAACGCCATGACTTAACCGATACCACGGCATTGATGTTGAACTTCCGCTACGGCATCGAAAAAGGCTTGCGTAAGATCATGTCCAAAATGGGCATCAGCACTGTCGGCTCCTATCGTTGCAGTCAGCAATTTGAAGCCATAGGCATTGCCAGCGAAGTGATCGAACTGTGTTTTAAAGGCGTAATTAGCCGCATCGAGGGTGCAGGCTTTGCAGACATCGCTCAAGACCAAGCGATTCTGCACAAAGCTGCCTACCGTGCCCATGTGCCATTACCGCAAGGTGGCCTGCTGAAATACGTTGAGGGCGGCGAGTATCACTGTTTCAACCCTGATGTGGTCAACACCTTGCAAGCATCATTGATTGACAAAGACTTCGCGAGCTATAAAAAATTCACCGAACTCGTCGACAATCGTCCCGTGGCCACACTGCGTGACTTAATCGGTATTAAGGGCGCACAAACATCGATTAATGTCGCCGATGTAGAAGCGGCATCAAATCTATATTCACGTTTTGACAGCGCAGCCATGAGCATCGGCGCCTTGAGCCCTGAAGCCCATGAAGCGCTGGCTATCGCGATGAACCGCTTAGGTGGCCGCTCGAACTCAGGTGAAGGTGGTGAGGATGCTCGCCGCTTTAATACTGAACGCAACTCTGCGATTAAGCAGATTGCCTCGGCACGCTTTGGCGTTACGGCGCATTATTTAGTTCATGCTGATGTGTTACAGATTAAAGTCGCCCAAGGGGCAAAACCCGGTGAAGGTGGCCAGTTACCCGGCCATAAAGTGAGTGTTGAAATCGCCGGACTGCGTCATGCACGTCCTGGTGTGACCTTGATTTCACCGCCGCCGCACCACGATATTTACTCTATCGAAGATTTAGCCCAGCTGATTTTCGACTTGAAGCAAATCAATACTAAAGCGCTGATTTCAGTGAAACTTGTGTCAGAACCCGGTGTGGGCACTATCGCCACCGGCGTGGCCAAAGCCTATGCGGACATGATCACGATTTCAGGGTATGACGGCGGCACAGGTGCTAGCCCAATTACCTCAGTGAAATATGCGGGCAGTCCATGGGAGCTAGGGTTAGCAGAAGTGCATCAATCGCTAGTGGAAAATGGTCTACGCCATAAAATTCGCCTGCAGGTCGATGGCGGCTTAAAAACCGGTACCGATGTGATTAAAGCCGCGTTATTGGGCGCCGAAAGCTTTGGTTTTGGTACTGTGCCTATGATCGCCCTAGGTTGTAAATACCTGCGTATTTGCCACTTGAACAACTGTGCGACTGGCGTAGCAACGCAAGATAAAAACCTGCGCGACAACCATTACCATGGTCTGCCAGAGCGAGTGATGACTTACTTTGAGTTTGTTGCACAGGAAGTTCGTGAATGGATGGCGACCTTAGGGGTGAGCAAGTTTGAAGACTTAGTCGGTCGCAGCGAATGGTTATATGCCCTCGAAGGCCAAACCGCGAAGCAACAAGGCTTAGATCTGTCACCGATTTTGTATCAACCCAAGGTGCCTGCAACCTCGTCACGCACTTGGCAAGAAACCAATCCACCGGCGGATTTAGGGCTGCTTAACCAGCATTTATTAAACGAATGCCAAAGCGCCGTCGATAAGGGCGAGAGTTTCGATGCTGCTTACAGCATCAACAACACCGACCGTTCCGTTGGCGCGACGTTGTCAGGCTATATCGCGAGCACACTCGGCGTCAAAGGCACCAAAGCGCCGGTCAAACTGAGCTTTAACGGCAGTGCCGGCCAAAGCTTTGGCGTGTGGAACAGCCTAGGCCTTGAGTTAAAACTCTGCGGCGATGCCAACGACTATGTGGGTAAAGGCATGTCTGGCGGCCAGATTGTCATATACCCGCCTATTGGCAGCCCGTTCCAAAGTGAGCGCAGCGCCATTGTCGGTAACACGTGTCTTTACGGCGCGACGGGCGGCAAGTTCTTCGCCGCAGGTCAAGCGGGCGAGCGTTTTGCAGTCCGTAACTCTGGGGCGATTGCTGTGGTTGAAGGGCTTGGCGATAACGGCTGCGAATACATGACCAGCGGCATTGTGGTTGTCCTTGGTAAAACAGGGGTGAACTTCGGCGCTGGGATGACAGGCGGTTTTGCCTATGTGTTCGATCAATTCGGCCGCTTCAATCGCCGTGTGAATACTGAGCTTGTCGATACTCAAAAACTTGAATCACCGATCCATCAACAACATTTAAAAGGTCTGATTGAAGCCCACGTGGCCGAAACGGGCAGTGAACATGCCAAGATGATCTTAAGTGATTTTGGTAACTGGTTAGATTGCTTCGTATTAGTAAAACCTAAAAATATTGCCGTGGCCGATCTGCTCAAATTAGAGAAATCGAGCCCAGAATTAGTTGTAAAAGCGGGGTAATGGCGCATGAGTAACGATTTTCAATTTATTGAAGTGGGTCGTAAAGACCCCGCTAAACACCCTGCGGCTAAACGTGCGACTCAGTTTATTGAGATTTATCAGCCTTTTGCTCAGCCTCAAGTGGCAGAGCAAGCGGACCGCTGTTTAGATTGCGGCAATCCTTATTGTGAGTGGAAGTGCCCGCTACACAATTATATTCCTAACTGGCTCAAGCTAGCGGAACAAGGTCGCATCATGGAAGCGGCAGATTTAGTGCATGAGACCAACACTCTGCCCGAAATCTGCGGCCGTGTTTGTCCACAGGACAGACTCTGTGAAGGTGCTTGTACTCTGAACGACGACTTTGGCGCTGTCACTATCGGTAATGTCGAAAAATACATTACCGACACAGCGATCGCCCAAGGCTGGCGCCCCGATATGAGCAAGGTCACGCCACGCCCTGAACGAGTGGCGATTGTCGGTGCGGGTCCTGCGGGTTTAGGCTGCGCGGATATTCTGTCTCGCAACGGTGTTAAAGCTGTGGTCTTTGATAAATATCCACAAATTGGTGGTCTACTCACCTACGGTATTCCGTCTTTTAAACTCGACAAAGCCGTTATGGCGACCCGTCGCAGTGTATTAGAAGGCATGGGCATTGAGTTCAAACTCGGTGTCACTGTCGGTAAGGACACCCCATTTACTAAACTGCTCGAAGAATACGATGCCGTCTTCCTCGGCATGGGCACCTATACCCCGATGAAAGCAGGTCTTGAGGGTGAAGAAGCCCAAGGCGTATACCAAGCCCTGCCCTATTTGATTGGTAACACCCATCATTTAATGGGCACTCAGAATGCTGAAACGCCCTACCTGAACCTTGAAGGTAAACGTGTGGTGGTATTAGGCGGTGGTGATACTGCGATGGATTGTGTGCGCACAGCCGTCAGACAAGGTGCAAGCAGCGTAGTCTGTGCTTACCGCCGGGACGAGGCCAACATGCCAGGCTCACGTCGTGAAGTGCAAAATGCGCGGGAGGAAGGAGTTAACTTCCTGTTTAACCGTCAACCTGTGGCAATTAAAACCCAAGATGGCAAAGTAGTTGGCATTGAATGCGTCGAAACCGCCATGGGCAAAGCCGATGCCAGCGGTCGTCAACGGGCCGAAGCGATTGCAGGTAGCGAACAGTTGCTCGAAGCCGATGCGATTATTATCGCCTTTGGTTTCCAGCCTAGCCCAGCACCTTGGTTTGCCGAACACGGTATCGAGCTAGATCAATGGGGCCGAGTTAAAGCGAGTAAGTTAGATGAAAACCCATTCCAAACCACAAACCCGAAAGTGTTTGCCGGTGGTGATATGGTGCGCGGTTCTGACTTAGTCGTGACAGCCATTGCCGAAGGTCGCGATGCCGCCCAAGGTATTCTTAACTACTTAGACTAAGCGCTATAGATTAAGCGCCAACATGTTTGTTTTATCGGTAAAAAACATTTTACCCTTGTCATTTTAACAAGCACTCCAATGGCTGGACTCGTGCAAACGAGTTCAGCCATTTGCTTGTGGCTTATCGCAATCGGTTGATGGATAAAATAGATAGATAAAGCGTGCATCTTAGGGATGCACTTTTCCGTTAACCCTCCCACCTTTTTACCCCGCGATTATCAAGCAATCCCAATCTCGCCATAACGACTGCATAAAACTGTGTGGTATATTAGCCAGCATTACCGTGTCCCACTCTTTAAGTGTTGAATCAAAAAGGTCTCCCATGAAAATTGGAATTATTGGCGCAATGGAGCCAGAAGTCGCTCACCTGATCGCCGCCATGACAAATGCGACATCGCAAACCATTGCTGGTATTGAATTTATTGCTGGTACTCTCGCGGGTAAAGACGTAGTAGTAACTCGCTCAGGCATAGGTAAAGTCGCCGCAAGTATTGCGACCACGCTACTCATCGAAAAATATGCGCCGGATGCGGTGATCAATACTGGTTCTGCCGGTGGTTTTGTGGATTCGCTAGCCATTGGCGATATCGTGATTTCTTCTGAAGTGCGTCACCATGATGTGGATGTTACCGCCTTTGGTTATGAAATTGGCCAAATGGCACAGCAACCTGCTGCGTTTATTCCTGCCGCACATTTAGTTGAAGCAGCCAACAAAGCGATTGCTCAACTGGGTGAAGTCAAAGCGATTGAAGGTTTGATTTGTACTGGCGACAGCTTTATTTGCGATCCTGTTCGGACCCAAACCATGCTCAAAAACTTCCCGACTATGGCTGCCTGTGAGATGGAGGGCGCAGCTATCGCTCAAGTTTGTCATCAGTTTGGAGTGCCATTTGTGGTAATCCGCTCTTTATCGGATAACGCCAACAATGACTCGCCAGTGGATTTCGACTCTTATATTGTCAAAGCGGGTTATCACTCGGCTCTGATGGTGATGTTGCTGCTTGAGCAACTGAATCCTAGCGCAATAAAATAATCACTTAAGTGGAAAGTACCGAATGCACACCTCTTTTTATCAACAACTTGTCGAGATAGATGGCGCTTTGTTTGAAGGCTTTTTGGTACTTTTTTTTGCTTTGTTATTGGCGCGGTTAGCGCCATTGCCACGGGAAATGCAGCCGCTTATTTGGTTTAGCCATTTAGCTAAGCAACTCGCAGCCAAAGTGAATCGCCCTGAACGATCTCCAAGCCAACAAGCCACAGCAGGCTTTTTAGCTATGATGCTGTTACTGTTTCCGTTTTGGGCCATTATCACCTTTTTGCTCGAACTGGCCGCCTTTCCATGGTTTTTCGAATTTTTGGTGCTTTATCTATGCTTAACCGATGCAGGGTTTAGCCAAGTCGCCGATGAAATCGCTAAAGCCTTAAAACGTGGAGACAATGCCAGCGCAAAAAAGCTTTTACAGCCTTGGGTAGTGCGCGATACCGATAGTTTGTCGGAAATCGGCCTAGCCAAAGCCACCATAGAAAAACTCGCCACAGCGCCTATTTACGGCACAGCATCGACCATTTTCTTTTTCGCTATTGCTGGAGCACCGCTAGTACTAGCTGTGCGAATGCTCAAACAACTCGAATTGAGCTGGCCGCCCATTCAACCAAAGTATCAACATTTCTGCAGTACTGTGAATGGTGTATCCATTATCTTGCTGGCGATTCCGGCTTGGTTGTGGAGCCTGTCGCTCGCCATTCAAGGCGGGCCTAAGGCGTTTGCAAAACTTTTTAGAGCCCCTAAAAATCATCACGCTATTAGAGGTTATGTTCTCAGTGTGAATCTCGTGGCCAGTATTTTGAGAATCGAGCTCGGTGGACCACAGAAGTTTGCTGGCGTGCGTATCAATGTGGATAAATTGTGCTACGGTCCGCAGCCAACCTGTGATGACATCACGCCTGCAATTAAGCTGACCTCACGTGCCTGTGCTATCTGGTTTAGCTTTATCATTATACTGCCCTTGTTATGGGCAAGTTTACGTTGGTTACAAAGCCTGTGATATGATGCCGCATTATCTCAACGTGAAGTTAAAGGCTGACCATCTTGCTCGAAAACATGCATGTTTCATTAACAACACCTGCGTTGTTATTTCCTGCTATCTCATTGTTATTATTAGCTTATACCAATCGTTTTTTTGCCTTAGCCGCATTAATCCGAAATTTAAGCAATGGTGAAAAACCCGTACATAAAGATCAAATTAAGAACCTGAGCCAGCGTATTACTATCATTCGTCGAATGCAGGAAGCAGGCGTGTCAAGCTTTGCCCTATGCGTACTGTGTATGATTTTTATCTATATCGGCTTTAATAAAACCGGCTCAGTGATTTTTGGCGCTAGCCTACTGCTCTTGCTCTATTCACTGATTTTATCTGTGATTGAAATCCGCATCTCTGTTGACGCATTAAATATCCATATCAAAGAGATGAGTAAATGAGCCAGTGGATCTACTTTTTTGATTTATGGGGTACCGCTGTATTTGCATTATCCGGCGCACTTGCCGCTGGACGCCATAGAATGGACCCCTTTGGCGTAATCGTGCTCGCCTCGGTTACCGCTGTCGGTGGTGGCAGTATTCGTGATGCCTTAATTGGTGCAACGCCAGTGTTCTGGATCCGCGACCCGAATTACATCATAGTGATCCTCGCAACCGTGCTCGTCTGTTTGCTATTAGTCCGTCGCCCTCGTAAGGTACCCGAGTATATTTTACCCGTCGCAGATGCCTTTGGATTGGCCCTCTTTACCGTGATAGGTGCTGAAAAGGCCCTCAATATGGGCTTGAGTGGGATGATTGCCGTCGTAATGGGCTTGATCACAGGCGTGGGAGGAGGCATTATTCGAGACTTACTGTGTAGACAAGTTCCTATGGTCTTACGCACAGAAGTCTATGCCACAGCTTCGATCATAGGTGGTATCGGCTATACCGTGAGCTTAGCCTACGGTATGGGCGAAAAAATGGCGCTGTTTCTGGCGATGGCCAGTGCCCTGTTAATCCGCTTAAGTGCCATCAAGTGGCATCTTTCATTACCGGCCTTTGATCTCAAGACCAAGAGGGAATAGTTTGCGAATATTGTGTTTTATTTTGTGCCTCATTTTTGTTCCAGCCCTCAATCCTGCAGCGGCGCAAGCCAACTCAGGTGAAATGCCACAAGAACAGCAGTTAGCCGTAAAATATATGAATGCGCTAACTGAACACGACTATAAGACACTGCGCAAATTCTATAACCGCGAAAGCGTCTTCTTCGACAAAACCGCCAACCGCAAATACACCGGCGGCCGCTTCATCATCGACTTCCTTGAGCGCGCCCACGAGGGCGTGCTCGAGTACAACTTCAACATAGAACATATGTATAACGCAGGCTCTTTAGTAGTGATGATAGGTAACTATCATTTCAAGGGTCCAGGTGAACAATTTGGCAAACCGGGGAAAATCATCGATGTTGCGATACCTGGTGTGACAAGCCTTAAGATCGACATGCTCAATCGCAGAGTAACGGAACATGTCGACCTAATCGATTACCAGACCATGTCAGACCAATTAGCGATGCAATAGTCACAAAATTTATCCGTCTTTGAAACTTGATCCCTAAAAACGAGTCGAAACTAACAATGAGTCAATACCACTGCGTGTTTCACCCTTGAAAAATTGACTGATCCGTTTCGTTTCAATGAGGTTTGTATGAAGTTTTTTGGATTGATTGCCCTACTCGCCCTTAATGGCTTAATACTGGCCCCCAAAGCACAGGCCTTACAGCCCATTATCGTTTCCTACGCCGTTCAGCCAGTAAGCCATTTTAATCAACAACTACGTACCGCTCAGGCGCAACATCAGCCTTGGTCGGAAGATCCCAATAAAATCAGCAGCCAATATGCAGGCAACAAATTTACCTTAGTGCGAACTCAAACCAATAAAGACGGCATTTTAACCTATCAAGTGAGCGAGCTTTCCAAGCAGCATCCACAGATGCTGTTGATTATCTCACTGAAACAAAACGCTAAACTTTGGCAGGTAAGTTCGGCCCAATTGGCATGGAAATGCAGTGGCGGGCAACACTTTGGCACCGACAGATGTAATATCGCCGAGCATGAGGCCAGCACAGCGCCTTAATCTTGTATTGTCAAAAGATTCAAAAACAAAGAGCGCCCTAAGGCGCTCTTTTTGTTCGTTTAAACTTACTGTAGCGTAAACCTAACTAAACCAACGTCACTATACCAAAGTCACTTTGGCAAACTTACGTTTACCGACTTGGAATACAGCAACAGTACCCGCGAACAAAGTCATACGGCTATCTTCTAGCTTTTCGCCGTCCATCTTCACCGCGCCTTGCTTGATCATCCGCATCGCTTCTGAAGTCGATGACACTAAGTCAGCGTCTTTCAACAGATTGGCAATCGCAATACCTTCACCCGCAGCTAACTCAATTTCTTCGATATCATCGGGGATCATGCCCTTAGAACGATCGACAAAGGCTTGATGCGCACTTTCGGCAGACGCTGCATCGTGGAAACGTGTGATAATTTCCTTAGCTAAGGCGATTTTAATGTCACGTGGGTTAGACCCATTCGCCACATCTTGCTTAAACTGTTCAATTTCAGCCAGTGGGCGGAATGACAGTAGTTCAAAGTAGCGCCACATCAAGTCATCCGAAATTGACATCAGCTTGCCAAACATTTCGTTGGCAGGTTCGCTCACGCCAATATAGTTATGCGCCGATTTAGACATTTTCTTCACGCCATCTAAACCTTCAAGCAGCGGCATCATGATCACAGCTTGTGGCTTTTGGCCTTCGGCTTTTTGCAGCTCACGGCCCATTAACAGGTTGAACTTTTGATCTGTACCACCCAGCTCAACATCGGCCTGTAGCGCAACTGAGTCATAGCCCTGAAGTAAAGGATACATAAACTCATGAATCGCAATCGACTGACCCGAGGCATAACGCTTCTTAAAGTCATCGCGCTCCATCATACGAGCCACAGTTTGCTTAGACGCGAGACGGATCATACCTGCGGCGCCCAATGGCTCTAACCAGCTTGAGTTGAATTCGATACGAGTCTTAGCAGGATCGAGGATCTTGTAAACCTGTTCTTTATAGGTTTCTGCGTTTGCTAAAACTTGTTCACGGGTGAGCGGCGGACGTGTGCTATTTTTACCACTTGGGTCCCCCACCATACCAGTAAAGTCACCAATCAAAAAAATGACTTCATGACCTAACTCTTGGAATAATCTTAATTTATTCAAGATTACTGTGTGTCCAAGATGGATATCCGGAGCGGTAGGGTCAGCGCCTAACTTAATACGGAGTGGACGTCCTTCTTTGAGTTTTTCCAGCAGATCCGCTTCGAGTAAAATCTCATCGGTACCACGTCTAATTTCTGCTAATACTTGGTCTAAATCAGCCATCTCGGCAGGGACTCCTAAGGCCATGATCATAAAATGAAGAGACTTATGTTACTTGTTAGCCACCACAATTGAAAGTGTGTACACTAACGGGATTATTTAAGTCTCTGGTTATTGGTATCGGCGTCAATGGGAAAGGTTATAACGTTATTTAAATTGTTGCCTAAAAAGCATCAAATTCTCCTTAGCATTCTTTCAGTTATCACAATGATAACCATGCTTCTACCTTCTGAAGAAGCGCAAGCTTCAAGACAAACCACTAGCATTGATGACCAAGCTCAAATCAACACCCGTTATGATGTGCCCTTAGCTTTTCGCTCGCCTGAACGCCCTGAGTTGCCAGAAGGTCAAACAGATAATGCTCCGACAACGGCTGAACCGTTATCCTCACCCGATGCGCTCGCTGCAGCTGGAGCCAATAATCAAACCGCAGGATCCCACGAAAGCGCTCTTCACAGAGATGTCGAACATTTTAACGTCAAAAATGGTGATACTTTAGCCGCGGTATTTGATCGCGCTGGCTTAACCAGCAAAGACGTTTATGAAATCACCCAGTTGCCTTTAGCCAAGCAAAACTTGCTTAAGATAATGCCGGGCGAAGAAATTGTGATTTCAAAGGATGAAAACGGTAATTTGACTGAAGTGCGTTATCGAGTCGATGCTATTTCAACCCTAGTCATCACTAAAAGCCAAGAGCAATACAACGAAAAAATCTCCGAAAAGGATGTGGAAATCCGCAACCATTTCACCAGTGCCAAAATTAAGAGCAATTTCTGGAATGCCGCTGTGGATGCAGGCATGTCTGCTAACCAGATATTACAATTATCGACCGTATTCGGCTGGGATATCGACTTTGCCTTAGACTTACGCGAAGGCGACAGCTTCGCCATTATTTACGAGCAAGAATATGCCGATGGTGAATTTTTGCGTAATGGCAATATCTTAGCTGCAGAATTTGTTAACCAAGATGAGCGCTATACTGCCATTCGCTATACCGACGGTAACTATTATTCCGAAAATGGCACTAGCATGCGTAAAGCCTTCCTGCGCTCACCGGTCGATTTTAAGTATGTCAGCTCCAACTTTAACCCAAGACGTTTGCACCCAGTGACAGGCCAAGTCAAAGCCCATCGCGGTGTAGACTATGTCGCAGCCATTGGCACGCCCATTAAAGCTGCGGGTAGTGGACGCGTTATTGAGTCTGGTTATAATCAATTCAACGGTAACTATGTGTTTATCAAACATAACGATACCTATACCACCAAATATCTACACCTCACAAAACGTAATGTCAGCAAAGGCGCCAACGTTAAGCAAGGACAAATTATTGGTACTTTAGGTAAAACAGGCCGTGTCACTGGGGCTCATTTACATTACGAATTTATCGTCAATGGCGTACACCGCAACCCGAGAACGATTACGCTACCGAAATCCGAATCAATTGCGAGAAAAGAAAAAAATCAATTCGATGCACTTAGCAAGCAATTGATGACTACACTTTCGCAAAACAAGCAAACGCAATTGGCAATGCAATAACGACGGATGGATTCCTCCCAATGAAAAACGCTTATTATATTGGACTTATGTCAGGCACCAGCATGGACGGTGTCGATGCAGTATTGGTCGACTTTTCAGGCGCACAGCCGCAGCTTATCGCCAGCCATACCGAAGCTATTCCGAGCCATTTGCTCAAAGGTCTACAGCGCCTGTGCTTACCCAGCTCAGATGAAATTAACCGCCTCGGCCGTTTAGATCGTAATGTGGGTCAGCTGTTTGCCTTAGCCGTCAATAATCTGATGGCTAAATGTGCTATTGCGAAAGAAGATGTCATCGCCATTGGTAGCCATGGTCAAACTGTGCGCCATATGCCAAACCTCGAAGTGGGTTTTACCTTACAAATTGGCGATCCTAATACTATTGCGACCGAAACAGGCATAGATGTCATTGCCGATTTTCGTCGCAAAGATATTGCTCTTGGTGGGCAAGGTGCGCCCTTAGTACCCGCATTCCACCAGCAAACCTTTGCCCAAGTCGGTAAAAAACGTGTCATCCTCAATATTGGTGGTATTGCCAATATCACCTATCTGCCGGGCAATAGCGAAGAAGTTTTAGGCTTTGATACAGGGCCTGGCAACACCTTAATTGATGCCTGGATGCAACAGGTTAAAAGTGAGCCCTTCGATAAAAATGGCGAATGGGCTGCATCCGGAAAAACTGATCAAAGCTTATTAACTCAGTTGCTTTCGCATCCGTATTTTTCCCTTGCTTACCCTAAAAGCACTGGTCGCGAACTGTTTAACCAAGCTTGGTTAGAGCAGCAATTATCGCCCTTTAATCATTTAGATGAAGAAGATATTCAATCAACTTTATTGGATTTAACCTGCCACAGCATAGCCCAAGACATTATAAAACTATCCAATGAAGGAGAATTATTCGTCTGTGGCGGCGGTGCATTTAATGGTCAACTGATGCAGCGTCTTGCAGCCTTATTACCAGGTTATAAGCTGGATACTACCTCGGCCCTTGGCGTAGATCCTAAGTGGGCAGAAGGCATCGCCTTTGCCTGGCTCGCCATGCGCAATCACTTATGTTTACCCGCTAATCTCCCTGCTGTAACAGGCGCCTCCCGCGAAGCAGTACTCGGCGGACGATTTATCGCTAAGTAATTGGCCTTCGCAAAATACTAAAGCGATAACTTAAACAAGAGCTTCTACATGAAGCTCTTGTTGTCTTTAAAAGACAAACTAATCTTTTCCCCTCTTCCTGCCTAAATTTATCAAGAAAATCAGCAGCTATTTTAAAGCCATCTATTCTTAATTACTGAAGTATTTAGTGACAGAAACATGAGTAAAAAAGTTTCGTCACTGAAGCTTAATCAAGTCTCACTATAGTAAAAACGGATACAGGATATTGCTCTAAACAGCTCAAACACTTAGGAATAGCCTCATAGGCGTCCAATAAGAAACTGGTTTTAAGGGAACTCGTGTCTACAGCGCGATTTTGCTCACTCAGACAAGATCCGTTAATAGGCAGGTAAATTAGGAATAAAGACGCACTGATTAACAAACAAGCGTCTTTAAAAGAATAGGAAATCAAACAATGAACATGTCACAAAAAATGGCGGCAGAATTTCTTGGCACCTTATGGTTAGTCCTTGGAGGTTGTGGCAGTGCGGTACTTGCCGCTGCATTTCCCGAGGTGGGCATAGGCTTACTCGGTGTCGCGCTCGCATTTGGCTTAACGGTTCTGACTATGGCCTTTGCGATTGGCCATATTTCAGGTTGTCATCTCAACCCTGCAGTGTCATTCGGCATTTGGGCTGGGGGACGTTTTCCGGCAGCAGAATTATTGCCCTATATCATAGCCCAAGTCGCGGGTGGAATTGTGGGCGCTGGCATCTTGTATCTCATCGCTTCAGGACAAGAGGGATTTTCACTCGCGGGCGGATTTGCCTCTAACGGTTTTGGTGAGCACTCACCGGGTGGCTATAGCATGCTGTCGGTGATGATTTGTGAAATCGTTATGACACTGTTCTTCTTGATTATTATTTTAGGCGCCACCGATGAGCGAGCGCCTAAAGGATTTGCCCCAATTGCCATAGGGTTAGGTTTAACCCTAATTCACCTTATTAGTATTCCTGTGTCCAATACTTCGGTGAACCCAGCGCGTAGCACAGGCCCTGCACTGTTTGTCGGTGACTGGGCGGTATCACAACTCTGGTTGTTCTGGGTAGCACCGATTGTCGGCGCTATTTTGGCGGGCTTTATCTATCGCTACTTCCGCGCGGCAGAATAAAAGCCGAAGATCTAACACAACAGCGCTCTCTTGGCGCTGTTGTTCTTTTTCTAATCCCGCTCTAATGTTACCATTTAGCCAACTGGCGAATTTTGCTGTGCGACTAAATACACAACAGGCTTCGCCCTATCCAAGCAAAAGAGATATTTTTCATGAGCAAGACTGTTAAAAAACTCGCTGAGACAGCAGCAATGACGCCAGAAGCCCGTTACGATTACCTCGTTGAACAAGTTAAAGAACACAAAATACTTTGGACATTACAAGATCAAGACGGTTGCGTGATGTTAACCACTGAAGAAGAAGATTGCATCCCAATGTGGCCAACCGAAGAAGCCGCTGATTCTTGGGCTATGGATGAATGGAGTGATTGCCAAACGTTAGCGATTCCACTCGACGAATTTCACGAAAGATGGGTGCCAGGCATGGAAGATGACGACCTCTTTGTCGCCGTATTCCCAGTATTAGATGATTTAGGTGTGGTAATCCCACCTTATGAGTTAGATCAAAGATTAGCGCCTAAGCAAAGCCACTAATCGCTATCGCTAAACGAGAATGCCTATGAGCGAGCAAAAATCGGCGATACCGACACCAGAGGCAAGTACAGCCCTTAGTCAGCACTTTCCGAAACGACTCATTGCCCTATTGCTAGTGTATGTTGTTGCGTCAGTGAGTGGCTTAATCGCTAAACAAGGGGTGTTATTTTGTCTGCTAACCCTCCTGATGGTGATTGCCATTATCGGTCGGCAAAAAGCAGGGCTTATCATGCTGCGCGGCTACACAGTCGTGCAGCTTGGATTGATTAGCATGCTGCCAGTGATCATGTACGATCCGGGCAACTTAGTGGTAGGTCCAACGACAGTGTACTTAGGTGAATGGCAGGGAAAACTGCCTGACTATATAATTTTTATCGCTTTGATCGTCTTGTCATTGCTGCAAGTTTGGATAGCCTTTGATAAAAAGGTAAAGGCATGGTTTAAGCCTAAGCTTAACCTGAACATCATGAGCTAAGCTCTTGTAGAAAATAAATTTAGCCCAACAAAAAGCCGTCATTGCGACGGCTTTTTTGATCTCACTCCACGCCTAAAAAGATGCAAAGTTAGTCATCATTAAACAGAAAAAATTTTTACACAGAGAAACTGGCACCACAGCCACAAGTTGTGGTTGCGTTAGGGTTTTTCACGAAGAAGCGAGAACCTTCCAGTCCTGAAGTGTAATCCACTTCACCACCGACTAAATATTGTAGGCTCATAGGATCGACAACCAAGAGAACGCCTTGTTTTTCTATCGTAAAATCGCCGTCATTAACCTTTTCATCAAAGGTAAAGCCGTACTGAAATCCAGAACAACCACCACCAGTCACATAGACTCGTAGCTTAAGTGCAGGATTTTGCTCTTCTTCCAGCAAACCTTTCACCTTAGCGGCTGCCGCATCGGTAAATTGGATTGGCATTGCTGTATCAGCTTGATCAGTCATTACTACCTCTTACATCAGTTTTCTGGGGCAAATTATCCTTTACCTGACTGTTTTGTTCAAGTATTACCCGTGGTTCTTTTTCACCCTGTAATAACTCAGGGGCACTATAGACATGTTCGGTCTGCGAATTCTTAGTCCAGCGGCTCGAAGGCACCAGCACTTTGACTTTCACTTGTTGTAAATTAAAGCCAGCAGGAACAGTGACCTTGGTATCTATGACTTGAAAATAACGAAAATCAAATTCCAACTTAGAACCCGTGAGTTTGTTCACACTCAAACTAACAGATTTGCCATTTTGCACACCAATGAGCGTCAATTCAGTTCGACCTTGAATAGCTTGCTTACGCTTTTGCAACTGAGTCAACACCAACTTGAGATGATATTCATCGGCCAAAGCGCCCCGCGTCATTTCAAGTCCGTGAATAGCAACACCTTCAGCATTATCATCCGGTGTCATAATGCTGCGGTAAAATGCCAGCTCATGTTCCAATTCTTTTTGCTTTTTCATTTGCTGGCCAAACATTTCTTGCATTTGGGTATTAGCCTCTCGCTCGACGGACAGCTCTAAATTTCGGGTTGCAAGTAGTTGGGTCTGTGCCTCTAACTCAGCGGTCAAGCGTTGAGTCTTGCTGCAGATATGCTTAACAACAGGCTCATCGCTACTTAATAGCAAAAAACTTATCCAAGCCCCAAAAAGAATAGAAACTAACACTAAAAGCGATAAATATACAGAAGATGGACGATACTTGAGATCCATCACTTGCAGCCGATCTAGCCAACGATGATAATTTGGCATTAGGTAACAGCCCCTTATATAAAATACAATCAACTCAAGAACGAGTTCGATACAATACAACTCAGGCCAATGTAGTGCAATTAACGATAAATAAAGTCGCTATCCAACATGCCATAGTCACAGCCAAAAAGTATTTAACCAATGAGCTACGTGACCATTTATCTCAAGCCCGCATCAGTGCACAGCTGTGCATACTGGCACTGTTATTTGCTATTTTTGCATCCTGTGTGATCTTACTGTTTCGACTCTTGCTCGTTTGGGCTAATCATTACACCCAAATACAGGCGCTGGATTTTACGGGGAACGTCGCCGACTGGCGAGCCCTGTTACCCCTTTTAGGCGCAATATTAATTTGGATAGTGGCGAAGTTGGGCTCCAAACGCTACAAACGTATGGGAATAGCCTATGTATTACATAGAGTTAAACTGCATTATGGTAAAATCCCCCTACAATCCGCCGCTGGGCAATTTTTTCAAGCACTCTTTGCCCTAGGCACAAATTTCTCAGTCGGCCGTGAAGGTCCAGCCATTCATCTGGGTGCTGTCAGCGCCAGTTTTCTCGCTGAAAAATTCAATCTTCCCGATAATAGCGTACGCATCATGTGTGCCAGTGGGATTGCCGCAGGGATTGCCGCCACTTTTAACGCGCCCTTAGCGGCGGTGATTTTTGTACTCGAAGTGATAGTACGTGAATATAAAATCCATTACTTTTTCCCGATTATGCTCTCCACAATTTGTGGCGCAGTTTCAAGCCAACTGGTGTTTGGTAATGTGCACGAATTTGACCGTATTCAAGTGATCCACATTCCCTTAGACCATTACCCTATTCTCGCCATTGGTGGCGTGGTATTGGGCTGCGCCGCGGCACTATTTAATTACTCGCTATTAAAAGTCACCGCGACGGGTCAAAACTGGCCACTCATTTACCGACTATTACTGGCGGGCAGCGTCACCACACTAATCGGTCTCGTGTTGCCGCAAGCCCTTGGCACGGGCGATCTCGCCATTAGCGAAGCCATTAGCCAACATCCAAGCCTGTTGCTGTTAATCGCCCTGTTATTTGCCAAAACCATCGCCACTATTGCGGCGATTGGCTTAGGTATTCCCGGTGGTTTGATTGGTCCACTTTATGGTATCGGCGCGCTGCTCGGGGCGATTTTGGCGCTGATCAGCGCTATCTTATTTCCCTCCATCGCCCCTTATGTAGGGCTTTACACTGTAATCGGCATGACAGCCATGATGGGCGTGTGTTTAAGCGCGCCGCTGGCCGCCTTAGTCGCCCTGTTAGAAATGACTAATGACGCCAGCATTATTTTACCGGCAATGTTTGTAACAATTCCGGCTTTTTTAATTGCTTCTCAGGGTTTTAAGACTGACTCCATTTTCTTTAAGCAATTAGAAATTATGGGACTAGGTTATAAGGTCGCCCCCGTGAATTTAGCACTGCAAAAAAAAGGCGTGCGAGCCTTAATGGATAAACGCTTTGTTATCGTCAATAACAACGATGAATTGTTACTCGAAGTGCTAAAACGCGCCGAAGGTCGCCCTGTGCTAGTCCGCAATGCCGATGGCATTATCGAAATGCTTAGTCTTGAAATGCAATCCTATGATGACAGTACCACGCTATCACGCCATCCCATGCAAGGGCTAAGCGACAGCACCACCCTCAATGAAGTCTATTCACTATTGTCGCCCAAACGCTGCGGTGAGGTGTTTATCTATCAAGATACACCAGACAATGTGGTTGGGGTGATCAGTTGGTCGAACCTACAACAGGAGATTCGTTCAGGCCAAGCCTAATATCGCTTCAAAACCTGAGACGGCAGATTAAAAGCTTTGGGCTTCATCGCAAAAATCTAACACAGTGGCAATGTGGCTATTTCGTTGCCCCAGTGCTTCTGCTACAATCGCGCCTCAGCCACCCTACATAACATCAGGGCAGATAAGCGCGATAATGCTGCTTAAAATGCCCCCTAGCAAATTGGAAAACAGGCTGATGAATCAGTTCGAAGGATCCCATATCCTCTCCGTAAACCAGTTAGATCTTGACTCAATCCAAACTATTTTTAATGTCGCTAGCCGCATGATGCCCTATGCACTTCGAGAGAAGCGCAATAATGTGCTCGATGGCGCCATTTTAGGTAACCTGTTTTTCGAACCGAGTACCCGTACTCGCGTAAGTTTTGGCTGTGCCTTTAACTTACTTGGCGGCCATGTACGTGAAACCACAGGTATGGCTTCATCGTCTTTATCTAAAGGTGAATCCCTGTACGATACGGCGCGGGTGTTATCCACCTATTCTGATGTCATTGCCATGCGCCATCCAGACTCTTACTCGGTCAAAGAGTTTGCTGAAGGCAGCCGCGTCCCAGTGATCAACGGCGGCGATGGTTCGAACGAGCATCCGACCCAAGCTTTGCTCGACTTATACACTATCCAAAAAGAACTCAAGTGTGCTGGCCGCGGTATAGATGGCATGCACATCGCTATGGTCGGCGACTTAAAATTTGGCCGTACAGTGCATTCACTGTCGCGCTTACTCTGCATGTATAAGAACATCAGTTTCACACTGATTTCACCTGCTGAATTAGCTATGCCTGATTATGTGATCTCCGACATTGAAAATGCTGGCCATAGCATCAAAATAACCGACCAACTTGAAGGCCATTTAGATCAAGCAGATATTTTGTATCTCACTCGCATTCAAGAAGAACGCTTCCCTTCACAGGAAGAAGCAAATAAGTATCGCGGCAAGTTCCGCTTAAATCGCAGTATTTACACTCAGCATTGCAAATCTAACACTGTCATTATGCATCCGCTTCCAAGGGATTCACGCGCGCAAGCCAATGAGTTAGATAATGATTTAAACAGCCATCCCAATCTTGCTATCTTCAGACAGGCGGATAATGGACTGTTAATTCGCATGGCTTTGTTTGCATTGACACTCGGCGTTGATAATCAACTCGAAAAATATGAGTGTCCGGTTAATTGGTATTCACGTAAAGCCGATCGCTAATTGGCTACAGACTTTAAGGACTAAACATGACCCGTTCCGAAGCGCTATTTGAACAGGCTAAAAAAACCATCCCCGGCGGCGTTAACTCTCCGGTTCGTGCATTTAATGGTGTAGGCGGTTCGCCCCTGTTTATTGAAAAAGCTAACGGCGCTTATATTTACGATGCCGATGGTAAAGCTTATATCGACTATGTCGGTTCTTGGGGCCCGATGATCCTCGGCCACAACCATCCTAAAATCCGTGCAGCTGTATTAGCAGCAGTAGAAAATGGCTTATCTTTTGGTGCGCCAACTGAGCTTGAAGTGCAAATGGCCGAAAAAGTCATCTCTATGGTGCCTTCTATCGAGCAAGTACGCATGGTGAGTTCAGGTACAGAAGCCACTATGAGTGCTATCCGTTTAGCACGCGGTTTTACCAATCGTGACAAGATCTTAAAATTTGAAGGCTGCTACCACGGCCACGCAGATTGCCTGTTAGTGAAAGCCGGTTCTGGCGCGTTAACGTTAGGCCAACCTAGCTCACCAGGTATTCCAGAAGATTTCGCCAAGCACACCTTAACCGCTGTGTATAACGATTTAGATTCAGTTAGAACCCTGTTCGAACAGTATCCAACTGAGATTTCTTGCATCATCATAGAGCCCGTTGCTGGCAACATGAACTGCATTCCACCTGTCCCAGGTTTCCTTCAAGGCCTGCGTGATATGTGTGATGAGTTTGGCGCGCTGTTGATTATCGATGAAGTGATGACAGGTTTTCGCGTATCACTAAGTGGTGCTCAAGGTTACTACGGCGTCACACCAGACTTAACCACACTTGGTAAAGTGATTGGTGGCGGCATGCCAGTGGGGGCTTTCGGTGGCCGTAAAGATGTGATGCAATTTATCGCCCCTACGGGTCCGGTTTACCAAGCGGGTACGTTATCGGGTAACCCCATTGCGATGTCAGCGGGTCTGGCACAAATGGAAGCCCTGTGTGAAGAAGGTCTATACGAAGCACTGAGCGCGAAAACAAAACGTATTGCAGAAGGCTTTAAAGCGGCTGCGGATAAGCACGGTATTCCAATGGCGATCAACTATGTTGGTGGCATGTTCGGTTTCTTCTTCACAGAACAACCGGAGATCACCCGTTTCGACCAAGTGACCCAATGCAACATCGAACAGTTCCGTATTTTCTACCACGGCATGCTAGATGAAGGTGTTTACTTAGCGCCAAGTGCCTATGAAGCTGGCTTCCTGTCAATGGCCCATGGCGAAGAAGAGATGCGCTTAACCTTAGAAGCGGCTGATCGCGTATTGGCGAGCATGAAAGCGGCAAGCTAAGCCTAAGCTTTAGTATTTAAGCCGTTTAAACATAACAAAGGGACGCCAATGCGTCCCTTTGCTTTTATTAGATTTAGTTAGCTTTGTGTCGCTTTAATAACGATCAGACTTTTTAGAACCTAAAGCCGATTTAAATATTTTCGCAGCCACCATGAATTGTAAGGTCAAGTGGATATGCTCAATAACGTGCTAAGGCCAACCCATCACGCCCAGCGCAATAAGTTGCTTACCACAATACGTTAACCAAACGAGTGAGCCTAAAAGCAAAAGATTCCGGATAATAAATGTCATTTTCCTCTACTTCAAAAACACAATATCCAGTATTGATACCCAAACAAGCTCAAGACGCAGAATTCTGCGGGACTGAGTGCTAAGAGCACTCAACTTCCGAGCGGGCACTAATTCAAAAGGTAAGCATTAAAAATGCCTGCCTACATAGGCATGACAATTCAGGAATATCGCCCTGAATAAAAATTAATTGAAGAATATGCAAACTAACTGCTTAGACTTTAATCGTAGATCTCACTTTTAACACGGTAATCAAATCAAACAATACAGTTAATAACGCTGCAATAATCACAAAAACCAATATATAAAACTAATTGGCAACCAAAAATCATGAGATAGACATCACAAAGAGGCATTAAATTGAGTTACAGCTAACAGTTGCGTTCTCTAGCCCATTATGTTCTGATCCGCACGCGCTAACACGGCTAGCTTAATTTAGCCTTGATATGCCCAATCTTTAGGTTGACTCAAGTCGCCCTACGACATCAAAACAGCAGTTGGAATTGCAGTTATGTTAAATACCTTTCTCATCTTACTGGCCGTGCTCGCATTGCTCAGTATTATTTTCGAAGAAGTGACCCACCTTAATAAAGCAAAAACCACCTTATTCTTTGGCTGTATCTCTTGGGTAGCGCTGTTTATGGCTGCAGGGGAACCGGCTAATGAGAAAATCGTTGCCCATCAGCTCAATGAAAATTTGCTCGAGATTGCCACACTTTGGCTCTTTCTGATGTCGACCATGACCTTCGTAGCATATTTGAATGCTAAGGGTATGATCCAAATCATGGTGCAAAAGCTGTTTCCACAGAAAGTATCAGTGCGTATGTTAATGATCCAAGTTGCCCTGTTTGCACTCGTGCTCTCAGCATTTTGTGATAACGTCACCGCGACTTTGGTGTCTTTAGGTTTATTAACCACCTTTAAACTCGACAAGCAAATGCGCCGTAGAATGGCAGTGTTGATTATCTTCGCGGTGAACTCAGGCGGTGTAGCCCTGATCACTGGTGATGTAACGACATTGATGATCTTCTTAGCTGGACATGTGCATATGTCTGAACTATTGATGTTGTTTATCCCTTCAGCCGTCAGCGTGATTTTACTGGCAACCCTATTCTCACTCAAAGCCGAAGGTGTTGTGAGCACGACGCCAATCAAACATACTTATCAAACCGTTGATGTATTGATTGCCCTCGTCTTCTTCTGCACCATTTTAATGACCATGCTACTCAACATATTGTTTGGTATCCCGCCAGTGTTAACCTTCTTAACGGGTCTATCAATTATGTTCCTGATTGGTCATACCACGCGCAGTGATAAAGAAGAAATCAAGATCCTAGAGTATATTCGCCAAGTTGAATACGACACTCTGTTGTTCTTCTTAGGTATTTTACTGCTCGTTGGTATGCTTAAAGAAATTGGCACCTTAGACATGTTGACTGAAGCTTATACTCAGTTTAATCCAAACATCTCTAACTTCGTCACGGGTATGGGCTCAGCCTTAATTGATAACGTACCGCTAACTGCGGCATTGTTAAAAGCCAATCCAGTACTGAGTACTCCTGAATGGCTTGGCTTGACTTACAGCGTCGGGGTAGGTGGTTCACTGCTGATTATCGGTTCAGCATCAGGTATTGTTGCCATGAGTAAAGTGAAAGAACTGACTTTTGTGAGTTACTTGAAATATGTTCCTGCACTTTTCCTCTGCTACAGCGTCGGTTACGCACTGACCCTATTCTTAGCCAACAGACTGTTTGATTAAGTTGATATTCACTAAGATCAAAAAAGGCGCCTAGTGCGCCTTTTTTATCAACTACTTATTCATTGTTACCACAAATAACCGCTAGCATGACTTATCGTAATACCTGATTAGATTGCGGGCACCTTAAACTGGGTTCCTTGAATATCTAACACTATGTCCCTTGGACGAATAGAGATGATTTTCAGCTTACCAGCAATCATATCCCCTTCTTGTAACTCGGCACCGTCTACATTCAGCCATCTCTGCGCAGGGTCGCTGGAATAAACATGAGCAACGATATTAAATTCAGGCACTTGTAATTGTAGGCCTGCAGGTAATTGGCCGTATTTCGGAATTTCATCCACAGCAGTTTTGGGGATAGGATCTAATTTAGCTTCAGTGACATTCGTCTCTGCAGCATTAACATATTCCACATCCTTTAATGCATTTTGAAAGGAAGCCACTAACTTATCTTCATCGCGACTTTTATTGGTCTCTAAACCGACATCTTCCGCCGCGGCACTGACTTGCTGACGCAGGGCTTCAAGACTCGCTAGACCCGACTCATTGGCATTAGCGCCTAACATCATAGGCTGCTGTGATTGCGTCTCTGCTGGCACAACCGCTTCCTGACTTGCCGCATCGACTTGGGCTGACGTCGACATATAATCTGCGTAGCTTGAATCACTAAAACCCGAATTGCTATCACTTTGAGCCGGCATACCAACAGAATTGGTCGTTATATTCGCGCTAGCATTCATTTCAGGCGCATTTGATACTACAGTCTCAGCCTGAAATTGCGGCGATACCGTTAGCTCGGGTAAAGTCTGCGTCCGAGGAAGCGCCACTTTCCCAGCAAGCCGAACACCTGAAGCAGCACTGGGCTCAACTTGGAGCTCAGAGGCAGATCCTACCGCGGTAGACTGAAGCTCATTTTTAATCCCAGTCGAAGGTGGCAATGATGAAATTGATGGCAGTACATTAGCCACTGCCACAGTACCACTTTGGGAAAGTCGAGTTTTATTCCAAACGCTTAATCCCCAAGCCACACCAATTCCAGCGGCAACTGCAACGACTAATAAAGACAGTTTTCCTATCGGCACACCCGATTTACGTGGCTGTGGATAATTCGCCCTTGGCGTCATCACAGCATCAGGTAACGGTGATTGTTGCTGTTGTTTATTGCGGGTTACAGCATCGAGTAAAATGGACATCAGCTGCGCGCCCCATCATCAGTTAACCGTGGGCCTTGCTGACTTAAATACAAATTTAATCTCACTAATGTTTGATTCCCTGCAATACCATCGGCTTTTAATCCATGCTGACTTTGGAAGGTTTTAAGATCATTTTCCAATTGCACATCAAATTGATTAACCCGACGGGGGCTACGACCATTCACATGGGCTAACGCATTCTCTAACCACTGTAATTGACCAGGACTCGATTTTTGACTGATATCCATCATAGGCAAATTAGGTGCTTGCCATAATATTTCGAAGGTGCCACTGAAATGTTGATTAAACCAAGCTCTATCAACCCAAAGTTGCTGCTCACCCAGTTGCATCAGTAATTGTTCCCCCTCTACCGCAAGCACTGCACCATAAAAATCTTGTTGCTTGTCATCAACCAAATACACGACAGCCGGATAATTAAGCCGAGTCAGTGACATCCAGTTACCCTGCTGTTGATAGCAAGCTAATCCTTGCTCAACCGCCGATTGGCAAGCCGTCAAGCCTTTATAGGGCACTTTGCCCCACACGCTAAATAAACCTGCAAAAGCAGTATCGATATTGCGACTCTGATTAATCGCCTCGTTTAACAGACGTTGATTAGGATCGGGAATGGAAGTCTGACCGCTTGGTTGATTAGTCGGTTTTACTGACTTATCAGCGATGTATTCCCCGCCTAAGGTTTGAGCATTTAATGACGCCACATTTGTTGGCACAGACCCAGAAACCAAATTGGACGCTGGCACCGTATTGACTGACTTATCAGTAAATAACCAATAAGACACACCAAACGCAACACATAACGCCGCAGCGGTTGCTGTCGGCCACAAATACCTATTTTGAGTCGGTTCTTCTTCACCTAATACTTCAGCCGCAGCTTGCCGCACCATATGATGATCTATGGGCACCCGCGATTGTGCATAGCCTGCCATCAGTGAACGTTCACATAAAAGGTTAATTAATCGAGGGATGCCGCCACTGTATTTCTGCAAAACGTTAACGGCTTTACGGGTGAATAAAGGCTCAAACCGCCCTGCCACTTGCAAACGATGCAGCACATAGAGGGCGATTTCATCTTCATTGAGCGGCAATAAATGATAACGAGCCGTGATCCGCTGGGCTAACTGACGCAATTCTTGGCGCTTCAATAACAGCTGTAATTCCGGCTGACCGATTAAAATCACCTGCAGTAACTTCTTAGTGTCCGTCTCCAAATTGGTCAGAAGACGCAATTGCTCCAGCACCTCAGGACGTAAATGCTGTGCTTCATCGATAATGAGCACGGTATTACGACCTTTGCTGTGATTTGCCAATAAAAAACGGCTCAAGTGATCAGTCAATTGCTTGAGTGTAGGATTATCGCCGTAGGAAATCTTAAGCTCATCACAAAGCGTTGCGAGTAATTCAAGCTCAGTTAACGACGGATTAAGGATAAAAGCAGTATCGGTATTGTCGGGCAATTGCCCAAGTAAACAACGAGATACTGTTGTTTTACCCGTACCGACTTCCCCTGTTAACAACACAAAGCCGCCCGTTTCCCCTAACCCATAGGTTAAATGGGCTAACGCCTCTCTGTGCCTATCACTCAGAAACAAATAATGGGGATTGGGTGCAATTGAAAAAGGGTTATCGCTGAGTCCGTAAAAGGCCTTGTACATACCACCAATCATCCTAATTTAAAAATAACGCCCCACGTTAAAGCGTCCCAATGTTATTGTCAAAATATCTGCAACATCAATGTGACAGATAAGTGCGCAAATATCTCGCAACGACTTTATCCATCATCTTAATGAGCGTGATAAGCTATGTTCATGACACATTAGCCGAATCTTGCCTGTGAAAATATATCTCGTCGGCGGTGCTGTACGTGACAGCCTGCTCAATCTTCCCATTAAAGATAAAGATTACCTCGTCGTTGGAGCAACACCAGAACAAATGTTGCATCAGGGTTACCGCCAAGTGGGTAAAGATTTCCCCGTATTTCTACATCCCAAAAATCAACAAGAATATGCTTTAGCCCGAACCGAACGAAAAATTGGTCTGGGTTATGGTGGTTTTAGCTGCCACGCCAGCCCTGATGTGACTTTAGAACAAGATTTGTTGCGCCGAGATCTAACCATCAATGCGATCGCCCAAGATGAAAAGGGCAACTTATATGATCCTTTTAATGGTATTGAGGATATTAACGCGCGCCTGTTACGCCATGTGTCGGATGCTTTCGTTGAAGATCCACTGCGAGTGTTACGCGTCGCCCGCTTTGCCGCAAGGTTTCATGCCTTAGGATTTCAAATTGCCGCAGAAACCCTGGCACTGATGCGTCAAATTAGCGCAAGCGATGAGCTTAGCGCTTTAACGGCGGAGCGAGTTTGGCAAGAAGTTGATAAAAGTTTAGGCGGACCTCACCCAGAGGTCTTTTTTGAGGTACTTCACCAATGTGGCGCACTCGAAGTCCTATTCCCTGAAATTCACGCCTTATTTGGCATACCTCAACCTGAAAAATGGCATCCTGAAATAGATACTGGCGTGCATACCTTAATGGTGCTCGCTCAAGCCGCACTGCTGACTGAGGATAAAAGCGTTCGGTTTGCCGCCCTAGTACATGATTTGGGCAAAGCACTGAGTCCAAAAGAGCATTTACCAAAGCATCACGGCCATGGCCAGAAAGGCTTGCCACTCATAAAAGCCCTCTGTACACGTTTACGAGTACCCAATGAGGCACGCGATCTGGCGTTACTCGTCAGCGACCAACATCAGAACGTCCATCAGGCATTCGAGCTCAGAGCCGAAACTATCGTTAAAATATTCGATAAAGCTGACTTTTGGCGTAAACCAGAGCGCTTAACGCAACTTATATTAGCTTGCACCGCAGATATGCGCGGCCGCACAGGATTTGAAAACATCCCATATCCTCAGGGAGAGTATTTAACTCAGTGCTTCACTGTCGCCAATAATGTCGATATTGCCGCCATCATTGCCACTGGTTTCCAAGGCGCAGAGATAAAACAAGCCTTAAATTTACATCGAGTTGAAGCCGTCAGTCAGTTTAAACAAAAAATGCAAACAAAACTGCCGATGGACAACCAGTAATTTGTAAAGGATTTGTAAGTCGTGCATCACTGCATGGTGAATAATGCCCCTTTTTACGATTAGAAATGTCGATATCACATAGAAAAAAAGCTTTTAAAAAAAATTTATATGCCTATAGTGGTTAAACACATTAATATTCGTAGCAAATTAAAATAGCTATGTCATAATTAGGCAGTTTCGCTTACAAAGTAACGAAACATTCAAATCCAACCTATTTTAAGGGATTTTTTACAATGAACAAAAAAGTACTGATGATTGCTGGTTTAGCAATGACTGCCCTACTAGGTGGTTGCGCGAACACTACTGCTCTGGAAGAAAGCGTTGCAACTCTGGGCAACAAAGTTGATCAATTGTCAGCTGATGTTGGTTCTCTGAAATCAGAGCAAAGCAAACTGTCTGCAGACGTTAAAGATGCAAAAGCAGCATCTATGGACGCACAAGCAGAAGCTAAACGCGCAAACGACCGTTTAGACAACGTTGCTTCTCGTTACAAGAAGTAATGAAAGGTAATTTAGCTTACTATTTAGTAAGTTAAGACAAAAGGCTTAAGAAAGATGAAAGCGATAAGCACATCAATCTAAGCCTTTTTTTATGCCTGCAATTCAAGATTGCCATGCAAAGAATAGCGAGTGCGGCAATACAAAATCGCTAAATTGATTTTAAACTTCCAAAGGCATGTTAAAGGCGATTCGCCTACCTCCCCCCTAAAAGTTAGCCTTGGCATACTTCTGTATAAACGAGTGCTATCCCTCTTTTAAATAAAGTCGCATTATTAATCTAAACTTCTCGTTTGCGTTTTTAAGCATCCCTAACAATCAGCCTCATTTATCATAAAAAATGTATTTATGGGAAATGAAAGCTATTAATTTAAAGCACAGCTATAGATAAAAAAATCGAGGCTATATGGGAAACAAAGGCAATAAGAAGGTTGTATTTGTCACTGAACAAATAGGCCTAAAGTTAAAAATAATAACACCTTCAGCCTATCCAACATAAAAACAACATAAAAACGTCAAGCAGAATCATAGACTTGAGTAATATAGCCTTTTAAAACATCAAAAAAACATCTAACTAAGCCTATGAATTGTCTTAAAATTAACCGCATCGACTGCAAGTTTTAACCTATAGCGATTCACTCACGCCTTTATGTGCTAAGACTAATACATAGTCAATTTCTAGCAACTCAAAATGATTAGCTTGAATATCGTGTTTCATCTTGTCAGTTGCACGCCACGCATAGGGTGCCATATCCAATAACGTTAATGCCTGTTCACCTGTAACTGATAAAGTAAAGCGCAGTGACTGAGTTTCTTTTACCAATAATGCTGAGGGTAAATTCACTTGGAAAGGTTTTTCAGCCAAGTCGGAATAAATATATTCTCTGAGTTGCCATAGATGTCGTGGCCCAGGCATAACCAGTAACATGGTCCCATCGTCTTTCAATACCCTGACAGACTCTTTTCCCTTTAACGGCCTATCAATAACAGTAATAAAATCCACACAATTATCGGCAAAGGGTAATTTTTTAGAAGAGCTTAAACACAAGATCCCAGGAGTCTGCGCTTTTGCTGCAGCAAAAATAGCATTTTCTGCGTCCGCTACACCCACGTACTGGACGTTTCGCGGATTTTCGACCTCTGCCAACTTGGAGGCTAAAGCACGCAAATAGAAGCCCTCAGCGCATTCATAATCCAATAAACAAGCGTCAGGCTTGATAGAGCCGGTGATTATCTCAGCCAATTTATCGATTAAAGGCGAAAAGATGCCTGATTCGAGAAGAAAACGCTTAGCCCTAACTTGCTCGCGCGAATCCCCTGTCGGCTTTTGGCGTTGTGGTTTAGTAAAAACCCAATAACCTTGCTCATTTCGATCAAAATGATGCTTATTTGCACAATAAAAACCTTGGGAGGCTTTGTGTTGTTTTAACGCAAGTCCGCAGGCCCCCTGTGTCAGGATTGTTGTCACCCCTAAATAATCATTATGTTTAAAGACAGGGTGCGGCAAAAGAGAACGATATGGCTCGGTATTCACCAGAACGTAAAGAGGCGATCCTTAAAAAATTATTACCTCCTCACAACTTAACGGTCGCAGAGGTCGCTCGGGAAGAAGGCATCGCGGTGCAAACCTTGTATCATTGGCGAGATATTGCCAGAAAAGAAGGTCGCCCCGTGCCAGGTAAAACATTAAC
>NZ_JAKKRO010000022.1:0-69730 GCF_025654235.1 Shewanella sp. SM32
GATGGTTCAATGCCTGTTGTGGCTAGTTGGTTTACACGCACAGCAACAGGGCTGGGATAAGCATTTTCAGGCCAATACCATTGGGCATCGAACGGTACTCTCAACGATTCGCTTGGGATTGGAGGTACTCAGGCGGCCTGATTATCAAATCACGGAGAAAGAATTGCTGGCGGCCTGGGTATTATTCGCCAATCAGTTGCTCAAATATGGCTATGCTATGGCTGATTTATGAGGGGATCCTTCAGTGCTCAATACCAATGGACTCAATAGCTTAGTCTATGCCCCAATTCCACTGTTACAAACCGCTGTGGCCCTCTTGCTCGGCAGAATTTATATGCAAAGGAGCTCGCTATGAGTCTGATCCAATGCCAAGGGCTATCGAAGCTTTACGGCAGCAAAAAGGCGCTGAATAATGTGAGTTTCAGTCTTGAAGCGGGTGCCCCCATCGCCCTTGTCGGTCCCAATGGCGCGGGTAAAACCACGCTTTTTAGCCTGTTATGCGGCTATTTATCACCCAGCTCTGGAACCATAACCCTACTCGGTGAAGCCCCCAATAGCCCTAAACTCTTAGGCAAGATTGCCGCTTTACCCCAGGATGCAGTACTCGATCCCAACTTGACGATTGTCAGCCAGTTAATATTTTTCGCTCGCCTGCAGGGCATGAACGTGGAGCAAGCAAAGCAAGAGGCCATTCGCGTGTTGGCCTTGGTCGATCTAATTGATGTTGCCGAACAAAAACCGCCTAGCCTTAGCCACGGTATGAGTAAACGTGTATCGATTGCGCAGGCGCTGATTGGCTCGCCAGAATTAGTATTATTAGATGAACCGACGGCGGGACTCGACCCTGCCAATGCAAAAAAAGTCCGTGAACTGGTCAAAGCCTTATCACCCACCACGACCTTTATGATCAGCTCCCATAATCTCGATGAGCTCGAAAAGCTGTGCGATCAAGTGTTGTATTTAGATAAAGGCCAACTGAGCCAAGCTGTGTCAATACATGCGTCGACCGACAGCGATTACCTGACGTTAACCATGCAAAATTGTGAGAGCGATGCACTGCAAGCGGAAGTGGCAAAACTGGCGGGAGTAGTGAACATTAGCTCAAAACAAAGCAATGTGTTTATTATCCAGCTAGACACAAATACAGAAAAAGCGCACAACAGTGATATTGAGATGCGCCTATTCGCCCTCTTCAATCAGCATCAATGGCAATACAAGATGCTGCTGAAAGGTCGCACTCTGGAAGAAACACTCTTTTCATAGGCAAGCGTTAAAAGGGGTTTCTCATCACCCAACGGTTGATTAGTGTTCAATCCACAGCTTAAGCGCAATACGCCTTGCGCTTAAGCCTTTTAACTAAGGTTTTAAACTAAGGCAGTCAATTCACCCAATACAATCAGCCCGCCACTCAACCCGACAAACTTGTACTTACTTTAGCAACACACAATCACCAAAAGCTTCACAAGCCTGTCAATAAACCACCAATCAACCGCGCTGAGCTTGCTATGGCTTTCAATCTCGGGACGAGCTTGTTATAACTCCCCTTCGATTGAACCTAAGCTGACTTCAGAGGTTTCTATGAACAAAGCACAACTTATCCAACGTATTGCCGCCGAGCTCAATGCATCGCAAGCGAGCACTAAACCTGTGGTTGAGCAGATACTGCAACAGATCCACGTCGCCTTGAGCGAAGGCGAGAAAATTTTCCTGCCACAATTTGGCACCTTTGAACTCAGATACCATGTCGCTAAAACAGGGCGTAATCCACAAACGGGCAAAGCCATAGAAATCGACGGTTACAATCAGCCCAGTTTTAAAGCCTCAACCGCATTGAAGCAGAAAATCAATAGCGGCGCTTAGCTTTAATGTGCAGGCACTATTTTGCGAGATTTTGCGAACATTAGTCAGCAGCCTTGATAGAAATGAGCCTCAACATAATTTGAGGCTCATTTTTTATCAAAAGAAAAATAACCGTTCCGCTTAGGGGAAAGCCTTAAACAATTAAGTAGTCGCTAAGTATTGCTCTCCTCACCTTGATAAAGTGGCGCAATATCGACATAGTCAGCAGCGTTTTCAGCACTTGGATCCTCGAGAAATGGCACACAACCGAGGAAAGGTGCTGTCATCATCTCTTTAAGGCTCGTCAGATTCTCCTCAAACATACTCATATTCGGGTCGACACGATTAGCAACCCAGCCTGCAATCTTAAGCCCATCGGCCAATATCGCCTCTTGAGTCAGCAATGCATGATTTAAGCAGCCGAGTTTCATGCCAACCACGAGTATCACTGGCAGTTCTAATCTCTGTACGACTTCCGAAAGATACCTGCCATCACCTAAGGGTAAACGCCAGCCTCCCGCGCCCTCAATCAAGCAAAAATCCGCTTGAGCAAATGCCACTAAATCTAAACTTTCAATGATAGCTTCAGGCGCTAAACTCACGCCCACTTGGGCGGCGGCAATGTGCGGTGCAATCGCAGGTTCGAAGGAAAAAGGATTGATGAGTGGATAAGCCAATTTTAACGATGATGACGTCATCAGCTGTAACGCATCGGCATTACGCAATCCTTCAGAGGTTTGCGCGCAGCCCGAGGCGATGGGTTTAACACCTAAAGTCAACATAGTGTTGGCTGCAAGAATACTCACAGCGGAGTCAGCATTGGCTATGAGCCCTAAACGATTCACAGCGGTTAATAATGCCGCCGAAACCAAAGTCTTACCGCTATCGGTATCTGTACCTGTTACAAAATACATATTAGATCCTTATCTGTTGCTATGAGTTGTGCTTTGTTAAGCACACTCTCCATAAGCTAAATGTCCATATAGCTAACGATCTCTATACGTAATGTTAAAAATCCAACGTTTTCTAGATATTAGTGCTAATTGATAATGCCATGACTAAAGGCATAATATGTGAACTTTAAAACCTACGCCGAGCACGTATTTGAACTATCTGGTAGGTTAAAGGCAAACCTTGGGGTAAACGTAGCGATTCAGCTTTGGCCTGCATGGCCTGCCAATCTTGACGACCACGCAGCCGTGGAGTGAATTCTGAAGCACTCACTGTTGAACCTGAAACCCGAGTTGTTGAACTGGCTACATGTACAGAAGCCCCCACACCTTTAATTGAATATAGTAGTACCTTAAGAGTGTCAAAATACACTGTCATAGGGACGAGTCGCACTTCAAATAATTGCCATGTATCGAGTTTAAATGCAGCTTTTAGCACCTCCAGCGTCGAAAAGTCATTCACTCTTAACCCTAATTCAGCTAATTGATTCAAACTCCCCTGCGCTACTAGGCTCAAATGACACTCACCGTTCGGCTTAAGTACCCGCGCCATTTCGGCTACCGCAGCGGGAAAATCAGCACACCATTGCAGGGCTAGATTAGAGTAAATAACATCCATGCAGCCATTGGTAAAAGGTAAACACTGCGCATCGGCACATACGCCGAGATAATCGGGATAAGACTGTTTTAGCTTTTGCAGCATGCCAAGGGCAATATCCACGGCAAATACAGTTGTGGATGAATTTTGCGTAGAGAGATCCGCTGGTTGAGACACACTGTGATACCTAGAAAAATCCGTGCCTGGGCCTGCCCCTATATCTAACAGATAACCTGCTGCCGAAAACTCACTGAGTAAACTGGCAGCGCTCAGGCGTTGTAATTGATTATGATCTTGGTAACTATGGGCCGCTGCGGAAAAACGTTCAGCAATTTGAGTCCCGTGCACATTGGACACAGTCCCCGCGAGAACGCCCCCATAAGAAACGCCCGCATTAAGCTCACTCAGCTTAAGATCGCAAGAAATAAACTTGTTTGACTCATGAGCAAACTCACTACAGCTTGGATCACTAGACTTTATCAGGCTTGGCATTTTAACTAACACTCAACCATAAAAACTTAACATTCAATAAAATAACGCGATCTATAGGGTGCATTTATCTGTACTCATCGGCAGATTCTCGTTCACTGACAAGCGGAATACCAACACGACTGAGCACTTGGGCTAATTGCTCAACACAAGCAGCGATATCTTCAGCGGTATGGGTCGCCGTTAAGGTAATGCGTAACCGCGCCGACCCTACAGGCACCGTCGGCGGGCGAATCGCCCCAACCCAAATGCCCGCGGCTCTTAACGCTTCGGCGACTTGCAGGGTTTGCTGCGCATCGCCAATGATCAGCGGCTGAATTGCGGTATCCGAACCTAAAAGGGGCACGGCAGCATCGAGGCATAACTGTTTGAATAGCGAAATATTCTCAAGCAGTTTCTGCTGTAACTCAGGATGTGCAGTGCAGTACTGAGTCGCGGCTAACGCTAATGCGGCATTGGCGGGCGATAAGGCGGTCGAATAAATATATTCGCGGGCATTACTGACCAAAAAGTCAATCAGCGCCTGACTCCCCAAAACCGCTGCGCCTTGGCAACCTAATGCCTTACCAAAGGTCACCACTTGCACATCAATAAGCTTGGCGGCTTTATCTCTTACATCACTATTTTGATAGTCACCGAGCACCGCAAAACCATGGGCATCATCAACAATCAACCAAGTATTCTGTTGACGACAAAGCGCCGATAACTGAGTGATCGGCGCACAATCCCCGTCCATGCTAAACACGCTTTCTGTGATTAACGCCGATGCGTGATTTCGAGTCAGAAGCCGCTCAGCGCTCTCAAGGGAATTGTGTAAAAAACGTTTAAGCTGCGCACCGCTGTCCTGCAAACCATCGATAATTGAGGCATGCACAAGTTTATCGGCAATCACAGTATCTTGCTGATCAAACAAGGTTTTCATTAACGCCGTATTAGCACTAAAGCCCGAGCAGAATAGTAATCCCGCTTCATGCCCCGTTAAGGCGCAGAGTTCACGTTCAAGTGTGACATGCGCATCACTGTACCCTGTCACTAAGGGCGATGCGCCGCTACCCACACCGTAGGTCTGCGCCCCAAGGTGCAGCGCTTCAACCAACTCAGGAACGCGGGATAAGCCTAAATAATCATTACTGCTAAAATTAACATAGGATCGCCCTTCGAACACAAAGCGCGGGCTCGAAGTGGGTGCGTTAACATCAAAGCAGTGATCAACACTCAGCATTTTACGTTGCCGTAATAAACCTTGCTCACGTAAGGCTTGCTGACGGTCGGCAATTTTCATCTCGAGCAGAGAACTCATCGATTTAGCCTCAAGAATGATTGTCTTAAAAATGCTTGCTTGAAAAATGGAGTGCGGTCAATAAAGCTATCGGCCGCAATCAAAATAGGCTGCAGCCAACAAGGTTTACAGGCTATTCGACCTGTTTGTCGGACAACATGCGCTCAGTGATATTACAAAGCACCCGCGTCATAGAATTGTGCCGATGACTTATCTTGATAGGCCGCCGCTTTGGCTAATACAGCACTTTCTTCTTCCAGTTTTGCCGCTGCGCCCTGCTCGGGACGTAAGCCTAAACGTCGAAATAGCCCCATATCATCGCTTTCTTCTGGGTTTGGTGTGGTCAGCAATTTACAACCATAGAAAATCGAGTTAGCGCCAGCAAAGAAACACATGGCCTGCAGCTCATCACTCATATTTTCGCGGCCTGCCGATAACCGTACGCGGGAAAGCGGCATTAAGATACGCGCCACGGCGATAGTGCGCACAAATTCGAGTGGGTCGAGGTCGTCAAGCTTCTCAAACGGCGTGCCCGCCACTTTAACTAACATATTGATCGGTACTGAATCAGGATGCTGCGGTAAATTAGCCAGCTGTTGTAGTAAGCCTGCGCGATCCGTCGCCTTTTCACCCATGCCGACAATCCCGCCCGAGCACACTTTCATACCAGAAGCGCGCACATGTGTCAGTGTATCTAAACGATTTTGATAGGTACGTGTCGTGATCACATCGCCGTAATATTCAGGCGAAGTATCTAAATTATGGTTGTAATAATCTAAGCCAGCACTGGCTAAATCGTTCGCTTGATCTTCAGAAAGCATGCCGAGCGTCATACAGGTTTCCATACCTAAGGCTTTGACTTCTTGTACCATTTGCTTAAGGTACGGCATGTCTTTTTCTTTTGGGTTACGCCAAGCTGCGCCCATACAGAAACGAGAAGCACCCGCGGCCTTAGCGCTGCGCGCTTCGGTCAGCACAGTTTCCATTGCCAGCAAACGCTCTTTTTCTAGACCTGTGTCATAACGGGCGCTCTGTGGGCAATATTTACAATCCTCAGGGCAAGCACCGGTTTTAATCGATAACAAGCGGCTAATTTGCACTTCATTAGGATCGTACACTTCACGGTGAATGCTGTGGGCTTTAAATAACAAATCATTCATCGGCAGCGCAAATAAGGCTTCGATTTCTTCCCGCTTCCAATCATGACGAACTTGCAACTGCGACATTGAACACCCTTTTTATTCTGTTTTTTATCTTGGCTAGGATAACCTCAGCCCTTAAACTGTCAACGCCAACCAGTGAACCCAGTTTACTAATGGCTACTTTATCACCAAAAAAGTGAGCATTTATGCGCAATTTACTCGATTTTGACTTTGATAGCGCCCATATTTGGCATCCTTACACCTCAATGACCCGATCTCTTCCTGTTTTTGGTGTACACAGCGCCAAAGGCTGCGAGCTTGAACTGGTCGATGGCCGCAAGTTGGTCGATGGTACTAGCTCGTGGTGGGCCTGTGTGCACGGATATGCACATCCCGAGATATTAACCGCGATGGAAAAACAGTTGCATCAACTGAGCCATGTGATGTTTGGCGGTATCACCCATGAACCCGCCATTGAACTGTGTAAAAAACTTATCGCTATGACCTGCGAACCGCTAACAAAGGTCTTTTTGTGCGACTCTGGATCTATCTCAGTCGAAGTGGCAATTAAAATGGCGTTGCAATATTGGCAAGGTCAGAGTTGGCAAGGGCGAAGTGTACATGGAGAAGAGCGACCGCTAAAACAACGCATTCTTACCGTTAAGAAGGGTTACCACGGCGATACCTTTGCCGCGATGAGCGTATGCGATCCCGAAGGCGGCATGCACACTATGTTTGGCGATGCAGTAACCAAGCAATCATTTGTGCCCGCGCCACAAACCGCCTTTGGCGAAGCCTTACAAGCCGATGATTTAACCGCAATGCGCGACATATTAAGCATTAATCACCATGAGATTGCCGCAGTGATTATAGAGCCGATAATGCAAGGCGCTGGCGGTATGCGTTTCTACAGCGCAGATTATTTAACGGGTCTTCGTGCCCTATGTGATGAATTTGATGTCCTGCTGATCTTAGATGAAATAGCCACTGGCTTTGGTCGAACAGGCAAGCTTTTTGCTTATGAACACGCCAATATTACCCCTGATATCTTATGTTTAGGCAAAGCGCTAACTGGCGGTTATATCAGCCTAGCGGCAACGCTATGTACCGATAAAGTTGCCCAAGGAATCAGCCAATCTCCTGCGGGCGTGTTTATGCATGGTCCGACATTTATGGGCAACCCGCTGGCCTGCGCGGCGGCGTGTGCAAGCTTAGACATAATTAACCGTAATGAATGGCAAGCGCAAGTGGCCGCTATCGAGCAGCAAATGCGCGTTGAACTTAACGATGCGATTGATTTGCCAAGCGTAAAAGATGTGCGCGTGCTCGGCGCTGTCGGCGTGTTAGAGATGCACGAACCCGTCAATACCGCTGAGTTACAGCAGCAATTTGTCGATTTAGGCGTCTGGGTGCGTCCCTTCGCCAACCTTATCTATATCATGCCGCCCTATATCATTAGCTCAGCACAATTAAGCCAACTCACCAGTGCGATGAAGCAAGTCGCAGCAGGTATTAGCGCGGTATCAAAAAGTCTTGAGCCGCAGCTTATCAGCCACGGTTAATGCTTTAGCGCTTGACCATCTTTTAGCTTAACGCTCTTTCAACTCAATAAGCCTTCAACTTACATAGGCTCTCAAATAAACGAACCCCTGCGCACTGTGCGCTAGGGGTTCGAACTGCCTGGCTTATATCAGTACTCAGCAGCCCCTTCCCTTGTTCGAATCTCGCATCCTCTCGATAGATAAACGCGCTAAGGTTGCAATTGCAATATTGCTCACAATTTCCATTAAAACCCTGTAATTTAGTGCATTTATTTAATCCGCCAACTGGAAATTTTATCAAAGCCAACGATGCTTATATCACTCACTTTACACAACATATCTTTCGCCAAAAGCTGACAACAACTTGAGCAGAGGGAATGGCTTAAATCGCTACACAAAGAAAAGGAGAGCATATGTTCAAACTCGCTGACATCCCCGTTAATCGAAAACTCGCACTACAGCTCATTATCGCCCTCGCAGGTGCCTTAATTTTACTCACTATTTCCGTCACAGCCCTCAAGCACAACCTGATGGCAGAGCGTGAAGCACGACTTAATGCCGTATTATCCCTCGCCAGTAGCCGTATCCAAGCGTTGTCGCAATCGCTACCCCTAGAGCAAGCACAGCAAGCCGCTAAAGACATGTTAAACGACATGCGTTTTGATGGTGATAACTACTTGTTTGTGATTGATGAATCGAGGCACGTTATCGTTCATCCCATCAAAAAAGAACTGGTTGGCCAACAAATGGGTAATCGAGGCGAAGAGAATTATTGGTTCGAAATGGTCGAACTCGGCCGTGATGGCAAACAAGGATTAGTCGAATACCGCTGGACGACGGCGAATGGCAAATCAGCGCAAAAAATCTCACTTGTCATGGGATTTAAACCTTGGGGCTGGATCTTAGGCTCAGGTATGTTACTCCAAGATATCGAAGCCACCATTTGGACTGAATACCTCACCATGGGAGGCATTACATTTGTCATTATTGTGCTTATGGCTTGGCTAGGTTATGCCATTAGCCGCTCTATTACTCAGCCATTGGATGATGTGAATCTGGCTATGCTCGCCATCACAAAAGGTGATTTAACGACTCAGCTAAAAATCTATGGTAAAGATGAACTTGGCATCCTAGCCCACAATATAAACCAAAGCATAGACTCCATTCGTAGCACTTTACTTCAAGCGAGTCATAGCGCTGACAATGTTGCACAGGCCTCGGCTCGGATCGCCTCAACTGCAGAGGAAACCAATCAAGCGGTAAATAATCAGCGGGATCAACTCGCCCAACTTGCCACAGCCATGAATGAAATGAGCGCCACTATCGCCGATGTCGCGAATAATGCGGAGAGCACAGCCAAAGATACCAAAGAAGCCACTTGGGAAGCTGGCCTTGGCGACCAAGATGTTCACGCCAGCGTAGATGGTATTCATGCTCTTGCCAAAGAAGTGGAGCAAGCGACGGATCAAGTGAATATGCTTAAAGAGGAAGTCATGCAGATCAGCGAGGTCACCTCAGTGATCAGCGCGATTTCAGACCAAACCAACTTGCTGGCACTGAATGCGGCCATTGAAGCCGCCCGCGCTGGCGAGCAAGGGCGAGGGTTCGCTGTAGTCGCCGATGAAGTGAGGCAACTTGCCAGTCGCACTAGGCAATCGACCGAAGAAATTCAAAACACGATTTCATTATTGCAACAACGGGCAGTGAGCGCCGCTAAGGCAATGGATGCAAGCCGAGCTTTGGCAGAAAACAGTGTGAGTCAATCAGCAAAAGCGGGGAAGGATTTATCGCTTATCGTTGCTCATATAAAACATGTGAGTGACATGGCAACCCATATCGCCACCGCCGCAGAAGAGCAAAGTGTGGTCGCAGAAGACATGAACAGAAACGTGTGCGGGATTAATAACTCAGCGCTCGAAGTCTCTGAATCGGCAACTTATTTGGCTCAAGAAAGTGAAAGTTTGGCCGAATTATCACTGAATTTAAACAATAAACTGGCCGTATTCAAACTCTAGTCATGTATTTAGTTACACCCACAAACCTGTGTCAAACCGTTTAGCCAAGATAAGCCGCATAAAAAATTACGCGATTATCTTGGCATTTCGTTAAACGTGCCGACGTCACTAAACTCATGTTACCGAACACGCATACCAAGCTTATTTTACCAAGCTAGAAATCAAGGCGCGCAGCGCGGCAGGTTTTATCATTTTCGCCATATAGTGATAGCCGCGGCGTTGCACATCTTCCACCAGCTCTTTACGGGTATTGGCGGTGATCAAAATGCCGGGCAAGTCTTTGCCGTACAGGGCACGAATACCGTCCATCGCATCAACGCCATTTTGGCCATCATCTAAGTGGTAATCGGCGAGCACAATATCTGGCGCAACGCCTTTCAGCCCTAGCTTAATGCGTGCATCAGATAAATCTTTTGCGCAAATAACCTCACATTGCCAACGACTTAATAGACTTTCTAACCCCGCAAGAATCGCCTCTTCGTTGTCGATACACAGCACTTTGATACCCGATAACGGCTGCAGCAGCGACGGCAACGCTTTCACTTGTGGCTGACGCACAGTTTCTCCAAGCGGAACACAAATGGAGAAGACCGAGCCGCGCCCTAAATGGGATGAAACCTGAATACCGTGTTCTAACACTTTACTAATGCGATCAGCAATCGCCAGACCTAAGCCCAAGCCGCTAACATTGTTGCTATTAGGATTATTCAGCCGCTTAAATTCTTTGAAAATTTCTTGGGTTTCTTTTTCATCAATACCACAACCCGTGTCTAACACTTGGATTTCAAGGTAATGACCTCGATGACGGCAACCAAATAACACTCTGCCACCGCGAGCATAACGGTAAGCATTGGTTAAAAAGTTTTGCAGGACACGCCGTAACAGCGAAGGATCAGAATTAACGGTTGCGCTGCATGGGACCATCTTAAAACGAATTTGGTTATCCGCTGCCATCGCTTCAAATTCAACGGATAAGCCATTGATCAGTTCTGAAATCGTAAAGTCACGGCGATTGACATCCACCATACCTGAGTCGAGTTTAGAAATATCCAATAGGTCGGTGAGCAATTCGCCGGCAATTTTTAGCGAGCTATTCACATGGGATAAGGTGGTTCTGGCCTCACGATCGAGATTGGGATACTGAGATAACGACGCAGTGAACAGTCGCGCAGCATTAAGTGGCTGCATTAAATCATGTCCGACGGCGGCCAAGAAGCGACTCTTAGAAGCGTTGGCAATTTCTTCCTGCGCTTTAGCCTCCAGTAACTCACTGTTTAACATAGCCAATTCATAGGTACGTTCGTTAACACGGCTCTCTAAGGTTTCATTGGCCTCAAGCAGCGCGCGCTCCTGTTCGCGATACTGAGTAATGTCGGTAAAGGTCATCACAAAGCCGCCATCTGGCATAGGATTTCCCTGAATTTTTATCACTTTACCGTCCCTGCGATGGCGCTCAGAAGTGTGCGGCGTGCCATTACGCATATGCTGCACCCGCTGCTCAACCTGCTGTTCGATTTCCCCTTCACCACAATAACCCCGCGCCGCATTAAAACGGATCACTTCACTGATCGGCATGCCCTGCTGCAAAAATCCATCGGGATATTGATACAGCTCCACATATTTATAATTCCATGCCACGAGATTGAGATCGTTATCGATAACACTCATGCCTTCATAGGCATGCTCAATCGCGCCGCGCAGCATGTCTTGGCTGAGCATAATTTTCGATGAAGCTTCATCGACTAGACTGAACACTTCATCCAGCGCCAAATCACGCCCTTGTAGCACAGAATCCATCACCAACGCCGCGCTTGAGGCGCCGAGTACGCCCGCTAATAAACGTTCCGTGTGGAAAATCAGCTCTGGCGGCGCCGCTTTATGCCAACTATCACTTTTTACGGCGTCAATTGAGAAACGGCTAAAACTCTCGTAGGCCCGTGTTGGGCTGACGAATCGACTGGCGAGAATAAGCAAATCCTGCTGTGAAATCGGGCCATTTTTCTTATTGGCGCTGTTTTTCAACTTGCCAGGACTGACAAAGGCACTGGCCTGAATACGCTCGGCCACACCCGCCCTAAACCAAATAGAACCCAAAATATAACAGGCGATATTGGCAAAAAGAGCCGTCAGCGCATCACGCACATTGGGCGTTATTGCATCTAGCAGGCCTTTTTCGCTCACGACGCCAGACAAGAACGCCGATGAGCTTTGCACATCGGTCATGCCCTGCAACATGATGTAGAACCACAACGTAAAGCCCACGCCGAGCCCTAAAAATACCCCAGCACGATTGCCGTGTTTCCAATAGAGTCCGCCCACTAAGGCAGGCGCTAACTGAGCAAAAGCCCCGAAGGACAACATGCCGAGATGGGATAAGGAATCACTGTCCGCTAAGGCCAGATAACTGCCATAACCTAAGCCAAGAATGATCACGATCGCCAAACGGCGGGCATTGAGCAACAACTGCGAGAACTGACTGAAGTTTTTCTCGCGGATATGACCCGTGCGCAGCATCACTGGCACCAGCCATTCATTACTTACCATCACACTGATAGTCACTACAGCAACAATGACCATACCCGTTGCCGCAGATAAGGTGCCCAGCAAAGCAATAACAGCCAACAAGGGTTGATCTAACGCCAGCGGTAAATTAATCACATAGGTATCGGCCGACACTGAATCGCCGAGGATGATCTTCCCCGCCAAGGCAAGCGGTCCAACGAATAAACCGAAAAGCGCTAAATAGATGGGAAACAGCCAACGCCCCTTTGACAACACGGACTCATCGGCGCATTCCACCACCATCACATGGAACTGCCTTGGCATACATAAAAAGGCCGCCATTCCGACGAGTAACTCAGGCATTAAAGCTTCAATACGTGGATTGGGATAATTAATTAGTGACTGCGCATTGGCCTGCTGCCAAATATCCCCAAAACCATCGAACACTCCGAAACTGATGACGATGCCGACCAACAAAAATGCGGCAAGTTTCACCAGAGACTCAAAGGCAATCGCGAGCATCATGCCGGGATTATGCTCAGTCGCATCGAGTTTACGAGTACCAAATAAAATGGCAAATATGGCTAACAGCGAAGTGATCAGTAACGGAATTGTCACGCCATCGAGGGGATCGTCAGCGGGTTGAAACAAATTAAGACTGAACACCATCGCCTTAAGCTGCAGGGCGATATAGGGCATGATGCCAAACAAGGCAATTAAGGTGACTAAGGCGGCTAAGGTTTGAGATTTGCCATAACGGGCGGCAATAAAGTCGGCCACGGAAGTGATATTTTGCGCCTTAGACACTAATACCATCTTGCGTAACATGCCAAAACCTAAAGTAAAAATCAGAATAGGGCCGATAAAAATCGGTAAGAAAGACCAAAAATCCTTAGCCGATTGCCCAACTGTGCCTAAAAAACTCCACGAGGAGCAATAAACCGCTAAGCTCAGACCATAGATAACGACCTGAAGCTTTTTAGTGATCTGAGTAAACCAACGCTCCGCCCCCCAAGCCAATAGGAATAAAAGCGAGACATAACAGACGGCAATAACAGCAACGACTAAGGTTAAATTCATACTTTGCTCTTTTTTCTGATTATTGTGCGATAAAACCTGCCTAAAATCTAGCCGGATTTTTAATGCAACAGACTAAATATAAAGGAAAATTTAACACTAGACCAAGGTCTAATGGAGTTGCCGCCCCCTTGCATACCATACTCAGTCCACGCAATTTTTCAAAAGGGAAGCCCTATGAGCTCGCAGTCTCTCTACAAAGTCTCCGGCAATATCGCTGCCAATGCACTTGTAAACAACGATAAATATAAAACAATGTACCAAGAGTCGATTGTCAATCCTGAAGGTTTCTGGAGAGAACACGGCAAGCGCATTGATTGGATAAAACCCTATACCAAAATTAAAAAAACCTCTTTTGATGATCATAACTTATCGATCAACTGGTTTTACGACGGCACCCTAAATGCTTCTGCCAACTGTTTAGATCGTCACTTAGCCGAGCACAGTGATCGCGTGGCGATTATTTGGGAAGGCGACAACGCCAGCGAACAACGCAAAATCACCTACGGTGAATTACATGCAGATGTGTGTAAATTCGCCAACGCACTGCGCAGCCAAGGCGTGCGCCGCGGTGATATAGTCACAATTTACATGCCTATGGTGCCAGAAGCCGCAGTCGCTATGCTCGCCTGTGCCCGTATCGGCGCGGTGCACTCTGTGGTCTTCGGTGGTTTCTCACCGGATTCAATCGCCTCTCGCGTCATTGACGGAAAATCCAAAGTCATCATTACCTCCGATGAAGGTATGCGCGGTGGCCGTGCTATTCCATTGAAGCGCAACATAGATGATGCCTTAAAGCACCCTGATGTCACTACGGTTGAAAAAGTCATCGTACTTAAACGCACAGGTGGCAAAGTAGATTGGGTAGAAAGCCGTGATGTGTGGTGGCATTCACTGATGGAAACCGCATCAGAGCACTGCCAACCAGAAGAAATGGACGCCGAAGCACCGTTATTCTTGCTTTATACCTCAGGTTCAACCGGTAATCCCAAGGGCGTATTGCACACCACTGGCGGCTACATGGTTTATGCGTCTATGACCCATGAATATGTGTTCGACTACAAAGCGGGTGAAGTGTACTGGTGTACCGCGGATGTGGGTTGGATCACTGGCCACTCTTACATGGTTTACGGCCCGCTCGCCAATGGTGCGACTGTGCTTATCCATGAAGGTGTGCCGAATCATCCAAGCCCTGCCCGTTTAGGCGAAATGATTGACCGCCATAAAGTGAACATTCTATATACAGCGCCAACGTTAATTCGCGCGTTGATGGCAGAAGGTAAGCAACACTTCGATAAGTTCGATGGTAGCAGCTTGAGGATCATGGGCTCAGTAGGCGAACCTATCAACCCAGAAGCGTGGCGTTGGTACCATGAGGTCATAGGTCATGAACATTGCCCTATCGTCGATACTTGGTGGCAAACTGAAACAGGCGGCATTTTGATCACGCCACTGCCAGGCGCGACCGATACTAAACCCGGCTCAGCTACCCGTCCGTTCTTTGGCGTTCAACCCGCCTTAGTGGATAACATGGGGAATATTTTAGAAGGTGAGAACGAAGGTAACTTAGTGTTACTCGATTCTTGGCCGGGCCAAATGCGTACTGTGTATGGCGACCACGAACGATTTGTACTGACCTACTTTAAAACCTTCCGCGGCATGTATTTTACCGGTGACGGTGCACGCCGTGATGAAGATGGCTACTACTGGATCACTGGCCGCGTTGATGACGTAATCAACGTATCCGGCCACAGATTAGGTACGGCAGAGGTCGAAAGTGCGCTGGTATCACACGAACTGGTTGCAGAAGCTGCGGTAGTTGGCTACCCACACGATATTAAAGGCCAAGGTATTTATGCGTACGTCACGCTAACCCGTGGTACTGAAGAAACCGAAGAGCTACGTCAAGAGCTGCGTCAATGGGTTCGTAAAGAAATTGGTGCGCTGGCAACCCCAGATCTCATCCAATGGGCGACGGGCTTACCTAAGACACGTTCGGGCAAGATCATGCGCCGCTTCCTGCGTAAGATTGCCGCTAACGAAGTGACCAACTTAGGGGATGCATCAACCTTGGCAGATCCAGCTGTGATCGAGACCTTGATTGAATCACGCTTAAATCGTACTGAGTAATATCCGAGTTAAGAATAACGTCCACAACGCTTAGTCTATGCCCAATAGGCTAAGCGTAACCTGAACCTCCCTTTTTAAACCTCAGGTTAAAAGTGAACCCTGTTGAGAGAGTGTGTGTGATTGCTCCTTTCTCTAGCTTGCCCCTCCAACCAGGGGCATTTTTTTTGCCTGTTATGTTAAGCTTGCAGCCTCACTTTTATTCAGCATAGATTTTTTATCAGCGTGTCAGTCAAACTCAGAGACTATCAACAGCAAGCGGCTAATGCCGCCATCGCCCATTTTAGGCAAAGCCAAGCTTCCGCCGTACTCGTATTACCCACAGGCGCCGGCAAAAGCATAGTGATCGCCGAACTGGCACGCATCGCCAAAGGCAGAGTATTAGTGCTCACCCATGTGAAAGAATTAGTCGCGCAAAATGCCGAGAAAGTCGGCCTCCTCACGGCACAAGCCAGTATCTATGCGGCGGGGCTTAATCAAAAAGCCACCGACGGAAAAACCGTCGTTGCCAGTATTCAATCGGCAGCGCGGGGATTAACGCAGTTCGATCAGCCATTCTCGTTAGTTATTATTGATGAATGCCACAGAGTCAGCCTAGAAAAAACCAGCCAATATCAGCAAGTACTCAACCATTTACGCACGAAAAATCCCCAATTAAGATTGCTCGGTCTCACCGCCACACCCTATCGCCTTGGCACTGGCTGGATTTATCAGCAACACTATCACGGCAAAGTGGGGTCTCCCGAACATGCCGTGTTCGAACATTGTGTGTTCGAGCTGCCCATAAGGCCGCTCATTAAGCAAGGTTACCTCACAGCGCCAACCCTGTTTGATGGCCTCAGTGCCCAGTACGATTTCAGCCAACTTAAAGCAAACGAGAATGGCGAATATGCCGAAGCCGAGGTTAACGATTTACTGGGACATTACGGCCGCGCGACCACTGCGATTGTGAAACAACTCATTGAACTGAGCCAACATAGAAAAGGCATTATCATTTTTGCGGCAACGGTGCGCCACGCTAATGAGATTTTTGGCCTACTCAACCAAGCTCACGCTGCACAAAGTGCCATTATCACAGCACAAACGCACGACAATGAACGCGACGCGACGATTGAACGCTTTAAAGCCCAAGAGCTTAAGTTTTTAGTCAACGTGGCTGTGTTGACGACAGGCTTCGACGCGCCCCATGTGGATTTGATTGCAATTTTGCGCCCTACCGCCTCAGTCAGTCTGTTTCAACAAATGATCGGCCGTGGATTGCGAATCGCTGAAGGCAAAAAAGATTGTCTTATCATCGACTATGCTGCCAATGGTTATGACTTGTATTTCCCTGAGGTCGGCCAAGCGAAACCCAACAGTAAATCGGTACCCGTGCAAGTGCATTGCCCAGTATGCGATTTTGCCAATATATTCTGGGGACTCACGGACGACGATGGCGACATTATCGAACACTTTGGTCGCCGCTGTCAGGGCATAGTCGAACAGCAAGGTAAAAAGCTGCAGTGCGACTTTCGATTTAGATCTAAATCTTGCCCTGATTGCGGCGAAGAGAATGATATCGCGGCGCGCATTTGCCAGCACTGCCAATCGACCCTCATCGATCCCGATAAACGCCTACGCCAAGTGCTCAGCCAGCAGCACCATCATTTATTCCGCTGCCAGCATATGAGCCTCATCGACGATGACGGCAATCTGAAAGTGCAGTACCTCGATATCGACGGTAATGAATTCAATCGCCGCTTTAAATTACAAACACCGGCCCAGTGGCGAGCCCTATATGCCTTATTCATCTTTCCCCATAGCCGTACACCGGGATTAAAACCGAAAAAATACACTAAGGTGACAGAGTTAATCAGCGACGCGGATAAATTCCGCATGCCCGATCTCTTGCTGCTGAAGAAACATAAAAAAGGCTGGGATCTGCTCGAAAGCTATTTTGATTATCAAGGTCGCTATCAAACTGAAAATAAACGCGGCTGACATTATCAATTCACTTAGGCCTATGGTATAAAACGACTAAAGTAATCCTAAGGAGCTATTATGTTCGTTGTTATTTTTGGCCGTCCAGGCTGTCCTTATTGCGTTCGTGCTGTGCAATTATCTGAGCAACTCGTTGAAAAACGTGATGACTTTAAGTTCAGATATGTCGATATCCATGCAGAAGGCATCTCTAAAGCAGATTTAGAAAAAACTGTCGGTAAGCCAGTTGAAACAGTACCGCAGATTTTTGTTGATGAGAAGCACATAGGTGGCTGCACAGATTTCGAGCAATATGTTCGTGAAAACAATCTGTTAGATTAAGCGTTATAGATATGTGATCCGCTTAATGCAAAAGGAGACCTAAGGTCTCCTTTTTAGTCTTTAACCTAAGCGGCTTAAATTAGATACTTAGCTGAGAACATTATGCGACAAAAGTAGAAAATGCCAGCATAAATAATATGTTAGAAAAGTATTTTCCGTGGGAAGAATAAGACGAAGGTATTAAATTTGATACTGAGTATTGGAGTTTAGCTTGGAAAATTCAGTGACTATTCGAGAGAAACACAGCGGGAAAAATAAGTGGTGGGTCGTGAAGGATTCGAACCTTCGACCAATTGGTTAAAAGCCAACTGCTCTACCGACTGAGCTAACGACCCATCTGGTGTTGCGCTGATTTATGCACTTTCAGTAAAGTGGTGGGTCGTGAAGGATTCGAACCTTCGACCAATTGGTTAAAAGCCAACTGCTCTACCGACTGAGCTAACGACCCATCTATTGTCTATTAAAACTGTTACGCTGATTTATACACTTTCAGTAAAGTGGTGTGTCATGAAGGATTGGAACCATTCGACTGATTGGTTAAAAGCCAACTGCCCTCGCCTTATAAAAAATCGACTGAGCTAACGAGCCATCTGGTATTGCGCTGATTTATACACTTTCAGTAAAGTGGTGGGTCGTGAAGGATTCGAACCTTCGACCAATTGGTTAAAAGCCAACTGCTCTACCGACTGAGCTAACGACCCAACTAGGTATTACGATAAAAATGTTCACTTATTTTGGCATCAACAATGCGAATAATAAGTGGTGGGTCGTGAAGGATTCGAACCTTCGACCAATTGGTTAAAAGCCAACTGCTCTACCGACTGAGCTAACGACCCATCTGGTGTTGCGCTGATTTATACACTTTCAGTAAAGTGGTGGGTCGTGAAGGATTCGAACCTTCGACCAATTGGTTAAAAGCCAACTGCTCTACCGACTGAGCTAACGACCCATCTAGGCATTACGATAAAAATGTTCACTTATTTTGGCATCAACAATGCGAATAATAAGTGGTGGGTCGTGAAGGATTCGAACCTTCGACCAATTGGTTAAAAGCCAACTGCTCTACCGACTGAGCTAACGACCCATCTGGTGTTGCGCTGATTTATGCACTTTCAGTAAAGTGGTGTGTCATTAAGAATTAGAACCATTCGACTGATTGGTTAAAAGCCAACTGCCCTAGCTTTATAAAAAAGCGACTGAGCTAACGACCCATTGTACTACTGACTATCTCACTAAATACCACTAACTTATTCTATTCATTAGAGTAAGTGGTGGGTCGTGAAGGATTCGAACCTTCGACCAATTGGTTAAAAGCCAACTGCTCTACCTACTGAGCTAACGACCCATTTACTGGCATTTCACGCCCCGAACGACCTCGCCGCTCTGAGGGCGCCTATAATACCTTTTTCATCTTCTCATGCAAGCGCAAATTCCCAATTTTTTGTCGTTTGCATGAAAAACAGACTAAGAGTATGTTTTTTAGTTAATTACGCTTTAATTGCAGCCAGTTGCTGCTGTGCAATGCGTGCTGCGGCGCTGTTTGCGTAATCTTTGACAACTTGTTGGTAGTATTGCATCGCACCAGCTTTATCACCGGTTTTCTCGGCGATCATGCCAAGCTTCACTAAACTATCGCCACGTTTATTAGAATCACTAAAACGATCAACCACAGTTTTGAAGGCTTGTTTGGCTTCTGCAAATTCGCTCTTATTAAATAATAGCTGTCCTAACCAATAGTTCGCATTCGCGGCATACACAGAGTCTGGGTATTGTTTGATAAAAGCACGGAAGGCAGGAATGGCATCGTCATACTTACGCTCTTTTAAGACTAAGTTAACGGCATTTTCATAACTTGCAGTTTCACTTAAACTACTTGCGGCAGCATTGGTCGATACCACAGAGGGGATTGATGTCGCTGCAGCTGCAGGTGCGGCAGATGCCTTTGAGGATAAATTAGCAAGCTCATCATATAACTGACGCTGGCGCTCTTGCATCTGCTCAATCTGATAATTCTGTTGTTCGGTTAAACCGCGTAAATCGAGAACTTCCTGTTGCAGTGTATCAAGACGACGTTGCATCTCGAGCTCACTTTGTTGTCTCGATTTTACAATACGTTCGATACGAGCAAGTCTGTCATCACCCGAACCACCAGCAATATCCTCCACAGGAGCAGGCGCTGCAACTGCAGCGCCCGCACCAAGGAACATTGCCGTAATTAAGACGGCACGTTTCATTGTGTTACTCTCCGAGATTCAATCTTAGTAAACTAAAACTGCACGACGGTTTTTGCCAAAACCTTCATCAGTGCGAGAAAAATCAAGTGGTTTTTCTTCGCCATAGCTGACTACGCTCATTTGGCTTGGCTGTACGCCCATACCTTGTAGGTATTTAGCAACGGCTTTAGCACGACGTTCGCCCAGAGCAATGTTGTACTCAGGAGTGCCACGCTCGTCCGCATGACCTTCAATCAGTACGCGCACACTTGGGTGCTCAACTAAGTAAGTACCATGAGCTTCTAATACAGCGGCGAATTCAGTTTGAACTTCACTGCGGTCGAAATCGAAGTAAATGATGTGTTCTTTTCTCAACTCTTCTAACTGCTGACGTTGCTGCTCTTCAGATGACAACATAGCACCCACACCACCAGTTTGAATGCCACCATTCAGTTCGCTACCTGAACCGTTTGTTGAGCCCATTGCATCAGTTTCTGATTCTGAAGTTGAGCTACATGCACTAATAGCCATAATTGGAAGTGCTACCAACATAGCTTTTAACAACTTATTCAGATCCATTACGTGTTCCTTATAAAATTAAATGTGATTAAATCAAGGTATAACATTAGAGAAACGGAGACCAAGAAGGTGATTTCACCTCGCCTTGACCCACGGGTAATCTCGCTTTAAAGCGTCCATCCGTAGAAACAGCTGCTAATACTTGCTTACCTTGGTGTGTAGTGCCATATATGACCATAGTACCATTAGGCGCCACACTTGGGGATTCATCCAAGCGTGTAGAGGTTAGCACCTGCATAAAACGCGTATTTAAATCCATACGCGCAATATTAAACTTACCGTTAGTACGGTTAACAAAAATCATACTACGTCCATCAGGCGTAATTGAACCGCCAAGGTTCCATTCACCTTCAAATGTTTCACGACTCACTTTACCTGAACTTAACTCTACGCGATAAATTTGCGGTCTACCACCACGTTCAGAGGTGAAAATCAACGACTTCCCATCAGGATACCATGATGGTTCAGTATCGATAGCATAGTGATTGGTAATACGCTTAATCGCTTTTGTCGCAATATCGATAACATAGATCTCAGGCTGACCGTCCTTAGACAGCGTCACAGCCAAAGATTTACCATCAGGAGAGAAAGCCGGCGCACCATTAATACCTGGGAAAGAGCTCACTTTAGTGCGCACTTGGGTATAAAGGTCTTGTACGAAAATCTCTGCTTTTTTATTTTCAAAGCTAACATACGCCAAACGACGTCCATCAGGCGACCAAGTAGGTGACATTAATGGCTCAGGTGAGCGCAGTAACATTTGCTCGTTAAAACCATCATAGTCCGCAACCATCAACTGATAAGGTGCTTTTTGAGTATGATTGACCACGACGTAGGAGATCCGCGTTAAGAATGCACCGCGAATACCGGTTAACTTTTCATAGACGATATCGCTAATTCTATGACCATATTGACGAAATTGCGCTGCTGAAATCACAGTTTGGCGACTGTCCATCAAAAATTCTGTAGCACTGACAGAGCCTTTCAATGCTTGGTTTTGTGCTTTAACTAAATCGATTAAATCAAAGCTCACCAAATACTGATCGGTTCCGTAAGGTTTCACAGTACCTAACACCACAGCTTCTGCGCCAACGCTAGACCATGAACTAGGTTGAAACTGAGCCAAAGCACCAATATTACGCTGAGGTAGTCCGAGCTCGTCTAAAGGTTTAAAGGTACCGCTACGAGCTAAGTCAGACATCACCACATCAGCAATCGCTTGTGGCGGTGCGCCAGGACCTTGCCATACAAAAGGCATTACAGCGATGGGACGCGCTGCGTCAACACCTTCTGTGATCACAATATCCAATGCCGCTTTCGCGGGGGTGGTGCACAGCAGAACTGCCAGTGCTAACCATTTTGCCAATATTTTCATGGTGCTCCTTTAATTAAACGTTGGTTCAACGATTAAGTTAATTTCTTTCATCAAGTTATAAACCGCAGGATCCGGAGACACAGGCAGTTTGCCCGCTTTCAAAATCGCCGCTTTTGCTGCACGACAAACGTTGGGATCACCACCTTTTGTTTGGCTGCTGATCACAAACCCATCATTCGCTAAACGCACAGAGACAGTACAAGTCTTTCCACGCATAGATTCATCCACTACCAAATTACGTTGAATAGTTGATTTTATCATTGCCTGATACTTACCGACTTCACTCTGCATCTGCTTATTCATGGTTTGCGACAGCGCCGCTTGCTCAGCCGCTAATGCATCAGCCATTTCCTGCTCTTGATCGGCAAGGGCTTTAGCATCCGCTTTAGCTTTAGCATCCGCTTTAGCTTTAGCATCCGCTTTAGCTTTGGCATCTGCTTTAGCTTTGGCATCTGCTTTAGCTTTAGCATCTGCCTCCGCTTTAGCTTCCACATCTGCTTTTTGCTTACGGTCAGTTTCAGCTTTCACTGCAGCAGCTTCTTCAACCTTGCGTTTTTCAGCGGCTTTTTGTGCGGCGTCTTCAGCAACCTTACGCTCCTGCTCTTTCAGCTTACGGTCGGCTTCGGCTTTGACCGCCTTTTCCTTTTCCTGCTGCTGTTTCACCTGGGCTAATTTGGTCGCTTCATTGGCTTTTTGAATCTCAATTTCCTGCTGCTTACGTTCTTGCTCTAGCTGTTTAATCTGAGCTTGTTCGCGCTCGCGTGCCTGTTTCGCTTCTTGAGCTTTGCGTTCAAGCTCGGCTTGACGTTCTTGCTCACGGCGTTCGGCATCACGCTTTTCTTGCTTAAGTTTCTCAACTTGATTAGCCACTTTTTGCTGATCAACCATAACCGCTTTGATTGCTGGTGCGCTAACTTGTTGCATAGGCTCAGGTTTGTGAGAAAAATCTATTCCTAATGCCAGAATAATTATCACGCCAATATGAATACCCGCTGAAATTGACAGAGGTAATGTTACATCTGACTTATCTGCCACCTATTTCTCCTTGGGTGAATCCGTCATCAAACCGACTGATGGCACGCCAGCTTGCTGCAGTGTCACCATCAACTGAATCACTTTATCGTAAGGAATATTTCTATCGGCTTTAACCACAACAGGACGCTCAGGTTCAGTCACGATAAGTGCAGCCACTTCCGTTGCCAATTCTTCCAAATCCATAGGCACATTCGTTGAACCGCCTTTATTGAGGAAGTAATCACCGTCACCATCGATTGAAGCAACAATGGGCGGCTTACTGTCATTGGGTAACACTTCTGCCGCCCCTTGAGGTAGCTCAACTTTGACCCCTTGGGTCACTATGGGTGCTGTTACCATAAAAATAATTAACAGCACGAGCATGACGTCGATATAAGGCACCACGTTGATTTCAGCAACGGGGCGACGACGTTTGCGCTGATAAGCTGGTTGCATTATGCCCCTTCCTTCTCACTGTATGCTTGGCGATGCAAAATGCTGGAGAACTCTTCCATAAAGTTTGCGTAAGCCATTTCTAATTTATCGACTTGGGTCGAGAAACGGTTGTACGCAATTACCGCTGGAATTGCAGCAAATAAACCCATAGCCGTTGCAATCAAAGCTTCAGCAATACCGGGTGCAACCATAGCTAAGGTGGCATTTTCCATCGAACCAATAGCGATAAAAGAATTCATGATCCCCCATACCGTACCAAATAAACCGATATAAGGGCTAGTCGAACCAACCGTTGCTAATAACGGTAAGTTAGCTTCTAACTTTTCCATTTCGCGAGACAAGGTCACACGCATAGCTCGCGATGTACCATCCATGACGGCATCGGGCACTTTGCTATTTAATTTATTCAGGCGTGAATATTCCTTAAAGCCAGTCACAAATAATGACTCTAAACCGCTATTATCTGGACGGGATGATAATTCTTTATACAAACGGTTTAAATCAACACCTGACCAAAATTTGTCTTCAAACTTCGCCGATTTACTTTTTGCGGATGTCAGTAAGCTACGGCGTTGTAAAATCACCGTCCAAGACATCACCGACAAGCAAAGTAAAGTGAACATAACAAATTTCACTAATAAACTGGCTTGTAAAAATAACCCAACAATCGACATATCAGCTTGCACTGTCAAACTCCTGCACAATATTTAAGGGAATAGCTCGGGGACGCATACGTGATAGCGCAACACAAACAACTAGCACTGTGCCTTCACAATAACAGTCTCCCTGTTTATCGACCAAGCGTTGATGAAAGATCAACGAGGCCTTTTTCAACTCTATGACCTTAGTTTCAACAATAAGGTTCTGTTCAAAACGTGCTGCTTTGCGAAAATCGAGTTCCGCACGCTTTACGACAAAAGCAGTGTCGTCGGCTAATAACGCAGTCTGACTCACGCCAAGGGCTTTTAGCCACTCGGTTCGCGCGCGCTCAAAAAAGTTGAGGTAGTTCGAATGATAGACAACGCCACCAGCGTCGGTGTCTTCGTAATAGACTGAAATTGGCCAATGAAACATCATTTGAAAATAAGCAAATTTTGGTTGAAAAATTGACGCTTACTATACCTAGGGAAACAAGACTTGTGAATGACCCGATGAAGATATAGATAGGAATAGCGCGGGTTTCAGATGAATAGGGGCAATTGTAAAAGAGAATGGGGTCAAACGACCCCATTTTATTAACATAGTTAGTTATTTTGCGATAGCTTGTGGCAAGGTTAAGCCAAAACTCTGCCACAAGAAACTGTAGATGTCGGCAAATTCGTCGATCTTCATCGCCGTGGGCTTACCCGCTCCATGACCAGCATTTGACTCGATACGCATAATGACTGGTTTATTGCCCTGCTGTTTCTCCTGCAGCATGGCCGCAAACTTGAAACTGTGTAATGGCACAACACGATCATCATGATCCGCTGTCATTACCATAGTCGCAGGATAAGCTTGCGCTTTTACATTGTGATAGGGCGAATAAGCCAATAGCGCAGGGAATTGCTCTGCTTTATCGGCACTACCGTATTCACTCGTCCAAGCCCAACCAATAGTGAACTTGTGAAAACGCAGCATATCCAACACGCCCACGGCAGGTAATACGGCAGCAAAAAGTTCAGGACGTTGAGTCACAGCAGCGCCCATCAACAGACCACCATTACTGCGGCCATAGGCACCGAGTTTAGAGCTGTTGGTATATTTTTCGCTGACCAGATATTCAGCAGCAGCAAAATAGTCATCAAACACATTTTGCTTTTTGTCGAACATCCCCGCTTGATGCCAGCTTTCGCCATACTCAGCACCGCCACGTAAACTCGGCACGGCATAAATGCCACCCATGTCTAACCAAGCGATATTGGCAGGGCTAAAACGTGGTGTCATCGAAATGGCAAAACCACCATAGGCATAAAGTAATGTCGGATTTTGGCCGTTTTTCACTAAGCCCTTTTTATAGGAGAGCATCATAGGCACACGCGTACCGTCTTTGCTGCTATAGAAAACCTGTTCAGAAACATAGTCATCGGGATTAAACGAGACTTTGGGTTTAGCAATGACGGTTGAACCGCCAGTTTTAAAATCAAACTTATAGGTGGTTTCAGGCTGAATATAACTATTGAACACATAATAGAAATAATCTTTGCTGGCTTTACCAAAAGGCCCTGCCACATTGCCAAGACCAGGCAATGTCACATCTTGACGCTTCTGACCACCCATACTGTAAATCGATAATTGACCCAACACATCATGTAAATAACTCACCACTAAATGGTCATTAATAATGGCGACATTATTAATCGGATCTTTAGACTCAGGAATAATCGTTTGCCATTGCGATTTATCACTATTGCGGGTGTCAATCGCAATCACTTTACCATTAGGCGCCTCTAAGTCGGTTTTGAAATAAAACACTGAACCATCATTACCGAGAAACTCATATTCAGCTTCTAATTTGAGGATCAATTCCACCACTTGGGATTTAGGCTCAAATAACGATTTATAGAAGAAACGATTACGCTTATCCGTACCTTGAGAAATCGACAGTAATAAGTATTCACCTTTCTCAGAGACATCAATGCCAAAGCCCCAATCTTTATTCTGTGGACGCTCATAAATCAATAGATCTTGATGTTGGTCTGTGCCTAATTTGTGGTAATACACTTTTTGGTTAAAATTAACGTCAGCTAAGACATCACCCCCTGCTGGGGCATCATAACGGGCGTAGAACACACCTTGGTTTTCTTTATCCCACACTGCGCTAGAAAATTTAATCCATTTCAGTTCATCGGCCAGTTTCTTACCGGTTGCAATATCAACGAACTGCCATTGTTGCCAATCTGAGCCAGAATTTGAAACGCCATAGGCTAAAATTTTACCGTCATTACTCACTGCCACGCCGGATAAGGCAACAGTACCATCCGCAGACAGTTTATTTGGGTCAAGAACAGGCTTTTCAACACCATCTAAACCTTTAACGTACAAAACCGATTGCGCCTGTAGGCCATCATTACGGTAGTAAAATTGATTGTCGCCGTTTTCAAACGGAGCAGAGACTTTTTCGTAATTCCAAAGTTCTGTAATACGTTCGACCACAGCTTGTTTATTGGGGATCTTAGCGAGGTAGGCTTGACCAAAGTCTTGTTGTTCTTTTACCCACTCTTCAGTTTCAGGCGTATTGGCCTCCAGATGACGATAAGGGTCGGCCACTGCGACACCATGAATGGTTTCGACGAGGTCATCTTTTTCAGTAACAGGGTAAACGAGTTTAGTTGCGCTTGCCTGCTCAGTCGAATTTTGCTCAGGTGCATTGCCACTTTGGCAGGCACCGAGTGCCATCCCCAATGTGGCCACTAACAAACCTTGCTTTGCAAGGCGAAATCTTAATGCCATCGTGTTGTCGTCCTTCTTATGGTTTCGGGCTTAAGGCCTTTTCAGCAAGTACTATACAAGCAAAAAAAATCATGGCAATGGCGTAACTTAATATGAAGTTTTTTAAGCTGTATCGTGAATTTAACAAAATAGCAGCAAGGATAAGCTTATTGAAGTGTATTATTATGCATTAATAGTGAGTTATAAGTTATTAATCAAGGTAAATAGTGACTTAAGTGATATAAATCACCTTTGTAGCCATTAGAATTACTAATGTTTATGGGCAATTTTTCTCGTTTGTTTTACAACAGGTTTCCCAATAGAATGTGCTTGTTTTCAGGAGATAACTGCTTGCAGATATCGAAAACAAAGAACTTTTAAACTGGTGTGTTCCCAACACTTCAGTTTCTTTTCTGGTTCTTATGCTTGACTTCCTTCCTTCAATTTGTTGATTGCAAATGCATTATTTTTGCGGCCCGCTTAGTTTAAGCGGGCTTTTTTTTAGCATTTCAAACACAATCCTGATTATTGCAACGGCCAAGTTTTATACTTCATCTATATTACTCGTACTTATCCCACTCTCGCTTTCTGCAGTACTTGTTGAGGTGGATATGTCATATCTACAAATTAAAAAATCTCATTATTTTTACCCATACGCGCAAATTGAGCGAATCATTCGATTAAAGTGGCATACTGCCTGAACTCTCCTTCTTTTAAAAACGACAATGCCAAGTCATAAACTTGGCATTGGAAAACACTTAAAACCTAGGTAAAACAAACACTACAAAGGTTTACTGATCCGTATAACAACACGACGGTTACGCGCCCTTTCATCCATTTCATCATTGGAAGCCACGTGACGACGCTCACCATGCCCAAATGTGACAATACGATCTTGAGGAATACCACTGGCAACAAAGAACTCTTTTACAGACGCAGCTCGTGTATCCGACACTTTCTGGTTTACTGAACGGCCGCCATAGCTGTCGGTATACGCATCCACCAGCACTAACTCTACCAAGGGATCATAGGCTAAATATTCTTGCACCCGAGACAGTTGTTGCTGGGAGAAACGAGTTAAATCGGTTCCGCCTTCATCGTAATTTAATACAGTAAAAGCGATATCTTCAAAGCTATAGGGCAATAAATGCGCTAGACAAGCTTTAAACTCAGTATATTTACGGCCAAAATTAGCTGAAGACAAACCCACAGCTATCTTATTCGACTCGTTATACCAATCAGCATAGTAAAACGTTGGTTCCATACCGCGACTCAACTCTGCCAACATAGACCAAGCTGCACGCTTAGGCACTTCACCGTTAAAGTACTTTTGATAATGTAATGACGTGATCTCTTTCGATACCACACCAGGACGCCACTGCGGCGCGCGGCTAATTAATTTCGCCTGCGTCACTTGATCAGGTTTTACCCACATATCTAAGGTAAAAGTCATATTCTGCTGTTTACCCGCTTCACTGGTAAAAATCGCTTTACCGTAAGAAGGAATATCATGCTCAAGGCGACAGACGATGGGAGTATTTTCACTCACTCGCCACTGGGAATCACTTAAAGAGGCGACATAATGGCGCAACTCTGCCATTGCAGTTGCTGGAACGCATAAAATTGATACTAATATCAGTTTTCGCCACATAGCCTTTACTCATGTTTAATCGGTTACATGGCTTTATCGGCAAACTATTTAGTTCCTTTAGCTCATAAAACCACCAATCAAGCATGACACACCCCAACACATTTAGCATAATAGCGCCCTGTGAATTTTCTTGAGTACTTTATGAGTGACATTTGCGACGCGAACAAATTGAAATACCGATTTCGAGGCTACTTTCCCGTAGTCATTGATGTCGAAACTGCGGGCTTCAACTCTCAAACCGATGCGTTGCTAGAAATTGCCGTCACCCTACTAAAAATGGACAATGAAGGTGTAATAGGAATCGATACAACCCTACACTTCCACATTGAGCCCTTTGAAGGCGCAAATTTAGAACCCGAAGCGTTAGCATTCAACGGTATTGATCCCACTAATCCGTTACGGGGAGCGGTGAGCGAGAAAGAAGCCTTTTTAGAAATCTTTAAAGCCGTGAAGAAAGCCCAAAAAGCCTCCGACTGCCATCGCAGTATCATAGTGGCGCACAATGCGGCCTTCGATCATGGTTTTGTGAGTAAGGCGATAGAACGTTGCGACTTAAAACGCTCGCCGTTTCATCCTTTTGCCACCTTTGACACAGCAACGCTCGCCGGACTCGCCATTGGTCATACCGTACTTGCCAAGGCATGCATTATGGCGGGTATTCCCTTCGATAATAAAGAAGCCCATTCGGCGCTATATGATACCGAACGTACCGCGGAGCTTTTTTGTCACATCGTGAATCGTTGGAAATCATTAGGTGGCTGGCCGTTACTGGCCGTGGGTGCGCAGGATGCAGAAAGCAGTACTGTAGAATAAATTGAACAGTTAACAATAGATCTTCAGCAATGAAAAACAAAAAAGCTGCCATTGGCAGCTTTTTTCATTTAACAGGCGACTGTGATTAGAAAAGTACTAATTACAGTGAGCTTGCGTTTTCAGACAGGTAAGCAGCAACACCTTCAGTGCTTGCATTCATACCTTTATCGCCTTTTTCCCAGCCAGCAGGACAAACATCACCGTGCTCTTCATGGAATTGCAGTGCATCGATCATACGTAGCATTTCATCAACGTTACGGCCTAATGGCAGATCGTTAACGACTTGGTGACGAACCATGCCTTCTTTGTCGATCAGGAATGAACCACGGAAAGCCACACCCGCTTCTGGATGCTCAACATCGTATGCTTTGCAGATTTCATGTTTAACATCAGCCACTAGCGTGTATTTAACTTGGCCAATACCGCCTTTTTCAACTGGGGTGTTACGCCATGCATTGTGGGTAAACTGAGAATCGATAGACACACCAATCACTTCTACGCCACGCTTAGTGAACTCTTCCATACGGTGATCAAAAGCGATCAACTCTGATGGGCAAACGAAAGTGAAGTCAAGTGGATAGAAGAATACGACGGCTGGTTTGCCTTTGATGGCTGCAGTCAAGTTAAAGCTATCAACGATTTCGCCAGAACCTAATACAGCTGCAGCAGTAAAATCAGGAGCCTGACGGCCTACTAATACGCTCATTTTATATCTCCATCTATGAGTTGAACTAAGTGTAAGGCAAGATGCCTTCTAGCCAGTATGTTCTCAACCTAGGTCAAGTTAAATCCTTACTGATTAAAAGGTGTTCTTACCAATCAAATCCTTAGGCATTATAAGTCGTGTGCTGTGCCTTACAACCTATTTAAGACCAATATCACATTTTTCAAGGGTATTTCCGTTTTGCCTGACTAAGGATAGAGCAATCTGCGTATCCTGTGTGCGGAGCAATCCACATTCGGCTAACAGACAAAACCCAGCATGATCACATTTTCAGATATTTTTCAGATAAGCCCTCGGCAAACTGGACATCCACTGCCTTTGCAGTCGAAAATAGCTCCTTTGGCTTAAAGAATTAAGAAAATTGATAATGAATGCAGTCGTAATTGCAGTGTGCTTAATGTTAGCACTCAGTTTAGCTAGGGTGAATGTGGTTATTGCCCTGACCGTGAGCGCCCTCGTGGCGGGATTAGTAGGCGGAATGGATCTGCACCAAACTATAGATGCCTTTAATACAGGCTTAGGTGGCGGCGCACAAATTGCGCTCAGTTACGCATTATTAGGCGCCTTCGCTGTCGCACTATCGCATTCAGGTTTAACGACGCTGATTTCCAGAAGCATCATTAGTAGCCTTGGACAAGATCCTAATCCCACTAACACTAACTGGGTACGCTGGTTACTGCTGTTATCGCTACTCGTCATGTCGATGGCTTCACAGAATATTTTACCGATCCATATCGCCTTTATTCCGATTTTAGTGCCACCACTCTTACATGTGATGACCAAACTGAACATCGACCGCCGCCTTGTGGCTTGTGTTCTCACCTTCGGCCTAGTCACCACCTATATGATTTTACCGATTGGTTTTGGTGGCATTTTCTTAAATGATATTCTGCTTTCTAACTTAACCAGCAATGGCTTAGCCGCTGCTCGTGAGCAAATTCCGCCAGCCATGTTAATCCCTGCCGCGGGTATGGTCGTAGGGTTACTCACCGCAGTATTCATCAGTTACCGTAAACCTCGGACTTACGACGAGGCAAAAGTGTTGGTCGCTGAACCTGAAGAAAATCTCAACAAACGCAATATCATCATTGCTGCACTGGCGATATTAGCCACTCTCGTCGTACAACTTGAAACTGACTCTATGATTTTTGGTGCCTTAGTCGGCTTCATGATTTTCAGTTTTTCGGGAGCCTTGAAGCATGTCGCCGACCAAGATATTTTCAACCAAGGTGTGCGAATGATGGCCAATATCGGCTTTATCATGATTTCAGCAGCTGGCTTTGCCGCTGTCGTGAAAGAAACCGGTGAAGTGGGTACGCTTGTGGCCTCGCTTAGCGACATCATTGGGGATAATAAAGCCCTCGCAGCCTTCTTAATGCTACTGGTTGGTCTACTAATCACTATGGGAATTGGGTCGTCTTTCTCCACCATTCCAATTATCGCGACGATATATGTACCATTGGCATTGAGTTTTGGTTTTTCAGTAGCGGCCACAATCGCGTTAGTTGGCACTGCCGCCGCGCTGGGTGATGCGGGCTCGCCAGCATCAGATTCCACCTTAGGTCCCACTGCAGGTTTGAATGCCGATGGTCAACACGACCACATTCGTGACAGCGTGATCCCAACATTTATCCACTACAATATTCCACTATTAGTGTTTGGGTGGATTGCGGCCATGGTGTTGTAAGTGTTATCGCAGATGTTTACATTACCGGATTAGAAAGTAACAACAGCGCGGCATTCTCCGCGCTGTTTTTTATCGCGGGTATTCACTTTATTGCGGGCAGCAGGTTAACTCACTGATTCACTCGATAACTCACGTAATAATGAACGTAATAATGAACGTAATAATTAACGTAATAATTAACGTAATAATTAACGTAATAATTAACGTGATAATTAAGATGTCGGGTCAAGCTTGCGACTTCCTTGCTTATTCTTTTTATCCTCATATAACGCTTTATCCGCCGCTTGTAGCACTGCCTCAAAGGAAGCATAATCTTGCGAATCAGCCACACCGCAGGAGACTGTCAGCACATTTAAAAACTGCCGCTCTGCGACCGCCTGACGTAAATGTTCAGCCAACAATAAGGCCCGTTCAAAAGTACAATTAGCTAAGATAACGACAAACTCATCACCGCCGGTTCTGATTAACAAATCATTTTCTCGAAATACACTGCGCATCGCATCAACAATTTGCATGATCGCCATATCCCCGAGTTTATGCCCATAGGTATCATTAATGGTTTTGATTTTGTCGCCATCCACGCAGATCACCGCGTAATGCCCCTTAGTTGCGACATCAAACAGTGTGGTCTCATAGACTTTCTTATTATAGGTTCGAGTAAAAGCATCCAATAACATCGCTTCACTAAACCGTTGACGCTCAGTACGAAGTTTCCTAAAACGATTGATATTAATTTGAACGAAGAAGATCACGATAGATAACAAAAACCATAGGGGCAAATTCCACACAATGAAACGAAATATACTGATTTTATATGTCAGTGAAGTCATGTTATCTAAATGATTTGTCATCGAATAAAACAAGAACTCCGGCGTCAATTCAGCCCAAAGGCTATCTGTCGTGATCACCAACTCAGTACCATAATCCGTTTTCTGTAATTCAACATGTTTATTACGCATAAAAACCGACGTCATTAGAGCCGTGTCGGCAATAACATCACCGATGAAATGATTAGGATCATTAGATGATGAAATCGGTGATGCCATCGATAAAATGACTTTTCCACTGACTTCATCTTGATAAGGAATGGATAATACGATTCCATCGGCTAAGGACTCTGGGGTCGCGTCTTTCGCGCAATAGTGCAGACTCTGACAAAACTCATTCGTTGAAGTACGGTCTTTAATCAGCCGCGCTTTTACGTCCTCAGGAATTGGGGAGGCAAAATACATGGCATCACTGCGATAAAGTCCCACATACAGAAATATATCTTCGACATTGGTCTTTTTACTGGTTTTACTGGAATAGAGATAATCAAAATAGCGTAAGACTTGCTCTTCTTCTGCGGAAAGCACTCCCCCTTGCGGCAGCATTAATCTAGAAGGGTCAAGCTGAAAAAGCGCTAAAGAGGATTTATTGAAATCAATAATATCATGCAGAGATAAGCTTTTACCGAGCAGTTCAATATAACTCGGTGTAAGTTGCTCGTTTTTTACAAAAGACACAAAGGATTTATGCTCTCTATCGATTTTAAACGATAATAGAATAAGTAGGAGTACGACAAACAAGAGGGTCGCAAATTCAAATGATCGACGCAATAATAACCAGTTGAGAGCCGAATTTCCCATAATTCCTCTTAATCCCTGTTCTACCGATATGTACCTTGCACAAAACGTAAACTGCGATCAATAAAATTGCAAAATAAGCCAATAAAAACAACTTCAATAGAGAATTATTATTTACCTTATCCTAAACTTTAGCAGCTTAAGATAAAGTTGTTATTACTGTATTGAACAAAAACAAAAAGGGAGCCCAGGCTCCCTTACTGACCACATCCGCTCAATTGAGCATCAGCAACTCTGATTATTTAGCAACTTTAGCTATTTAGTACCAAAGATTTTATCGCCCGCATCACCAAGACCTGGCAGGATATAGCCTTTCTCGTTTAAGCATCTATCGATAGCGGCAGTATATAATTCGATATCCGGATGCGCCGCTTCTAAGGCTTTAATGCCTTCAGGCGCAGCCACTAGCACTAGGGCCTTAATTGAAGTACAACCGCGCTTTTTCAATAAATCGACGGTCGCAATCATAGAACCACCTGTCGCCAACATAGGGTCAACAACTAAGGCGATACGCTCGTTCATGTCGCTGGCCAGCTTCTCAAAATAAGGCACTGGCTCAAGGGTCTCTTCATCACGGTAAATACCGACAACTGAGATACGCGCACTTGGAATGTGCTCGAGTACGCCGTCCATCATGCCCAAACCCGCACGTAAAATTGGCACAACAGTGACTTTCTTACCTTTGATTTGATCGACTTCAACCGGACCATTCCAGCCTTCAATCGTCACCGTTTCAGTTTCGAAATCTGCGGTAGCTTCATAGGTTAATAAACTACCCACTTCGGCGGCTAGTTCACGGAAACGTTTAGTGCTAATGTCACCTTCGCGCATTAAACCGATTTTGTGACGCACTAAAGGATGTTTAACCTCGACAACTTTCATTTTTCTCTCCTGCTTATTTTTCGGCGTATTATTTTAGGCAAATTTTTCAGATTCTAGTTGATTTGTTTACTAGGTAAAACAGAAAGTTTTGCCATTCGGTCTAATCGTGAGCTATCTCGCAAGAATAATCCCCAATCGTCTAAGATACCTACTGTGATTTACTATTTTGTGACCAAACTCAAGACCTCTAAAAATAGAATATCTCGCATTCAGACCAAAAAAACTCCGCCGAGGGGCATAAATCCAAATCATGACTTTCGACCCCTAGCACAAGCTGGTAGAATACCGCCGCATAAAATCCAATAACGATGTACCCGAGAGGATCCCTCCGTGAGCACACCTACCCCACTGAGCTATAAAGATGCCGGCGTTGATATTGATGCAGGTAATGCACTGGTAAGTAACATTAAAGCCGCCGTTAAACGTACCCGTCGTCCAGAAGTTATGGGCAACTTAGGTGGTTTTGGCGCCCTGTGTGAAATCCCCACTAAATACAAACAACCGGTTTTAGTGTCTGGCACCGATGGTGTTGGGACTAAATTACGTTTAGCTATCGACTATAAAAAACATGACACTGTCGGCATAGACTTAGTTGCCATGTGTGTGAACGATCTGATCGTCCAAGGCGCTGAGCCACTGTTTTTCCTCGATTACTACGCAACAGGCAAACTCGATGTTGAAACGGCAACGTCCGTCGTCAACGGCATCGGCGAAGGTTGTTTCCAATCTGGTTGTGCGTTAATTGGCGGTGAAACCGCTGAAATGCCAGGCATGTATGAAGGTGAAGATTACGACCTAGCGGGTTTCTGCGTGGGTGTAGTTGAAAAAGCCGACATTATTGACGGTAGCAAAGTGGCAGCGGGTGATGCGCTTATTGCATTAGCCTCAAGCGGCCCTCATTCAAATGGTTACTCTTTAGTACGTAAAGTATTAGAAGTGAGCCAAGCAAACCCTCAACAAGATCTCAACGGCAAACCGCTGATTGAACATCTACTTGAGCCAACCAAAATTTACGTAAAATCATTGCTCAAACTGATTGAAGCATCTGATGTCCATGCGATGGCGCACATTACTGGCGGCGGCTTCTGGGAAAACATCCCACGCGTACTGCCAGATAATTTAAAAGCGGTTATCCAAGGCGATTCATGGCAATGGCCCGCTGTTTTCAGTTGGTTAATGGAAAATGGCAACATTGCAGAATACGAAATGTATCGCACCTTCAACTGTGGCGTCGGCATGTTAGTCGCGCTGCCAGCCGATAAAGTAGATGCAGCACTTGCATTACTGGCTGCAGAAGGCGAACAAGCATGGCTTATCGGTGCTATCGCACATCGTGAAGGCAATGAAGAGCAAGTGGAGATCCTGTAATGCCCCAGAGCTGTCGTGTAGTTGTATTAATTTCCGGAAATGGCAGTAACCTGCAAGCGGTTATCGACGGTTGCGATGATAATCTGCAGGCCGAAGTTGTCGGAGTCATCAGTAATAAACCCGATGCCTATGGCCTAGTGCGCGCCCATCATGGCGAAATTGATACCAGCTGCGTGATAGCTCACCAAGGTGAATCTCGCTCTGAATACGATGCACGTTTAATGACAGTGATTGAAAAGTACCAGCCCGATTTAATCGTGTTGGCGGGATTTATGCGGATCTTAACCGATGATTTCGTGAATCATTACCTAGGTCGCATGATCAATATTCATCCTTCGCTGCTACCGAAATACACTGGCTTAAACACCCATCAACGTGCCATAGACGCGAACGATAGCGAACATGGTGCCAGCGTGCATTTTGTCACGCCTGAGCTGGATGCTGGCCCAGTGATATTACAGGCCAAAGTGCCTGTTTATGAAGAAGATACGGCTGATATGCTCGCCGCCCGCGTGCATGAGCAAGAACATGCTATTTATCCGCTCGTGGTGAAATGGTTTAGTCAGCAACGTCTTAACATGCAAAATGGCCAAGCCTATCTCGATGGCAACCTTATCGGCCCAAGCGGTTACGCGCCCGATTAGTTCCACTTGACCGTAAGTTGTACCAATCAAAAAAATAGAGACCTTCGGGTCTCTATTTTTTTAACTATTTTCAACAAAAGCATTGTTTTCTTAGGCAATGTGGCATTAGATAACTTAACGAAAAAGTGATTTTTGATCGGCATGACAAGAGACTATTAGATGAAAAATATTATCTGCGATATCGATGGTGTACTACTGCACGACAATAAACTGATCCCCGGCAGCGACAAATTTATCCAGCGCATTTTAGAGCAAGGCAATCCGTTAGTGATATTGACTAACTATCCCGTACAAACGGGTAAGGATCTGCAAAACCGTTTAAGTGCCGCCGGTATTGATATTCCTGAAGAATGCTTTTACACCTCTGCCATGGCCACCGCCGACTTTTTAAAACACCAAGAAGGCAGCAAGGCCTATGTCATTGGCGAAGGCGCCCTCACCCACGAACTCTACAAAGCAGGCTTTACCATTACCGATATTAATCCCGATTTTGTGATTGTCGGTGAAACCCGCTCATACAACTGGGAGATGATTCATAAAGCCGCAGGCTTCATCGCACGCGGCGCGCGCTTTATTGCCACTAACCCTGATACCCACGGCCCAGCTTACAGCCCTGCTTGTGGCGCACTCTGCTCACCCATCGAACGTATTACCGGTAAAAAACCTTTCTACGTGGGCAAACCGAGCGCATGGATTATTCGCTCAGCACTTAATCATATTGATGGACACTCGGAAGACACTGTCATCATAGGTGACAATATGCGTACCGATATTTTGGCGGGCTTCCAAGCAGGGCTTGAAACCATTCTGGTCACCAGTGGTGTGAGTAAGCTCGAAGATATCGACAAAGAGCCCTTCCGCCCGAACCATGTGTTTGCCTGCGCGGGCGATATAGATGTTGTTTAAACAATTATCTAAACCTTTGTCTAACCCTGCGTAGCCAGTCATTCTGCAAGTCATTCCAACATTACCTATGCAACACGCCTCGCCCAAAGGCGTATTGCATAGGGTAAAGCAACATTAAGTAACATATTCGCCTTCTTCTCAACCTTGTGGCTCACCGCGGCTTGCTTCATGATAAGTCTCGCTTCTGATTGATTAACAGAAATCTAAAATACCTTAATTAAAACAACAGTAGGATTAACCTATGCGACGTCTGTATCCACTCTGTGCGTTGGCCATGCTCAGTGCCTGTAGTCCTAATGCACCAGAGCCTGATGGCAACAGCACTTTGGCTGAACTCAAACCAGTGCAGTTTAATGAAGCGCGCTTTAGAAATGATATTAAAGCCCTGTCATCCGATGAATTTGAAGGCCGCGCGCCCACCACTCACGGTGAAAAACTCACCTTGGATTATTTGACCAAAGCCTTTACAGAGATGGGACTCAAGGGCGCGTACCAAGGCAGCTTTTTACAACCTGTGCCTATGGTGAGCTATACCGCAGATGAAGCGCAGCAAGTCACGCTGGCAGGATTACCCTTTAAATACCGAAAAGATCTAGTGCTCAGCAGTCGCCACGATAACGGTGGTATTAGTATTGAGAACGCACCATTAGTCTTCGTCGGCTATGGGGTGAATGCCCCTGAATATGGTTGGAATGATTACCAAGATCTCGACATGAAAGGCAAAATCGCGGTGATCTTAGTGAACGATCCCGGCTTTGCTCGCCCTGACTCGGGTAAATTCAACGGCAAAGCCATGACCTATTACGGCCGTTGGAGCTACAAATTTGAAGAGGCCAGTCGTCAAGGTGCACTCGGCGCACTGATTATCCATGATACCGAGCCCGCCTCTTACCCTTGGTCCGTGATAGAAAATAGTTGGACTGGACCACAGCAAGATCTGGTCCTCAGTAAAGCAGAACAAGATAGCCGTATCCAAGTCGAAGGCTGGCTTACATTGGACGCGGCTACGCAACTGTTCGATAAAGCCGGTTTATCACTGCCTAATTTAATGGCGCGCGCCGCCGACAGCTCAATCAATTTACCCCTTGAACAAACGGCCAACATCGCCTTTAAAAATAAAGCCGAATACGCAAATAGCTACAATGTGGTCGCCACACTCCACGGCAGCACACAAGCCGACGAGCAAATCCTCTACACCGCCCATTGGGATCACATAGGTAAAGACGAGACGAAAGAAGGCGATCAGATTTATAACGGTGCCATGGATAATGCCTCGGGCACTGCTGGCATTCTCGAAATCGCCAGACAATTAGCCGACAATGCCAAACAAGGCCATGGTTTAGCGCGCTCGGTTACCTTTATCGCTACCACAGGTGAAGAACAGGGCTTACTCGGTTCGCGCTATTACGCCGCCAATCCACTTTACCCTATCGACAAAACCGTGGCAGTGTTAAACCTCGACAGCACGAATATCTACGGTAAAACCAATGACTTTACCATCGTTGGCAAAGGTAAATCTGAGTTAGAAACCTACCTTATCGATGCGGCGAAACAACAAAACCGCATCGCCATGGGTGAGAAAAATCCCGCTTCGGGCGGTTTCTTCCGTTCAGATCATTTCAGCTTTGCCAAACTTGGCGTGCCAGCGGTATTTGCCGGCGGCGGTAGCGACCCCGTTGATGAGGCCACGGCTGCTTATAAAACTCAAATGCAAGCCACAATGAAAGGCTGCTATCACAATGTCTGCGATGAATACCGTGAAGACTGGGATTTGAGCGGCGCGCTGCAAGACTTGCAAATCTACTACCAAGTCACACGCACATTGGGCAACAGTAAAGATTGGCCGGGATACTATCAAGGCACAGAATTCAATAGCCTGCGCCCAGCCAAAACGACGCTTGTAACGGACGCAAAATAACAGGCTGAGTCAGTGGCTTCTTACGAGAGACAGCTTAGTTAGTCGTCTCTTACTTGGCGCCTGCTAGTCGCACCGGTGAAATAAAGCGCCTCCTCCGCCAGCCAAAGCGCCAAACAAGACCTACAAGCACGTGAACCATTCACGTGCTTTTTTGTTTTCAGCCCACAAAAAATGCCGTTATCGCGAAATATCCATCCTGCCACACAATTCTGAATAGTCTTATGCCATTGGTTGATGTCAAACTCGGCGCATTAATTGATTAAAAATAAAACACTTAAACGGGGCAACTCATTGTTTAAGGTCTTTTTTAGCGGTTTTTCTATCATCGATACTTTTTTAAAACACATTGTGAATTCCCCAAAACCCCTCATGCCAAATCAGATAATAAAAACAAATCATCAAAAATAATGCAAATTAAATGAATTATTCTCAAATAAAATTATTAAACATAAACATCTAAATCAACAAAAACACCAATAAACAGATAAAACGTCAAAAATAGTGTTTGGCAAATACCTAAATTGCTGGCACATTAAACCTCAATTGAGACATCCTCAAATGACAGACAGTGTGGGAGTTGTACTATGTGTTCAATCTTTTCGATTTTAGATATCCAATCTGATGCCAAAGAACTGCGCCAAGTCGCGCTAGAAATGTCTAAGCTAATGCGCCACCGTGGCCCTGACTGGTCAGGTATTTATGCCAGTGATAAGGCAATTCTTGCCCACGAACGTTTAGCGATTGTTGACATTGAACACGGTGCTCAGCCGCTGCTGACTGAAGATGGCAGTTTGATCCTTGCGGTCAACGGCGAAATCTATAACCACAAAGAATTGAAAGCCCAGCTAGGCGATAAGTACAGCTATCAAACCAACTCTGACTGCGAAGTAATCTTGGCGCTGTATCAAGAATACGGCACTGAATTTCTTGATAAATTAAACGGTATCTTCGCCTTTGTGTTATATGACAAAGCCCAAGACAGATACCTTATCGGCCGCGATCACATGGGTATCATCCCGCTATACACAGGTCGTGACGCTGCGGGTAACTTCTATGTTGCCTCCGAAATGAAAGCCTTGATGCCAGTGTGTAAAACGGTAGAAGAATTCTTACCGGGCCAGTATCTGTATTCAAAAGATGGTGAAGCCGTTAAATACTATAGCCGCGATTGGCAAAGCTATGATGCGGTTAAAGATAACCCAGCCAGCCAAGAAGAATTACGTGATGCATTAGAAGCAGCGGTCAAACGCCAATTAATGTCAGACGTGCCCTATGGTGTGTTGCTATCAGGTGGCTTAGATTCATCGATCATTTCTGCCGTGACGCAAACCTTTGCTAAACGCCGCATTGAAGACGATGGCGAAACCAACGCTTGGTGGCCACAGTTGCATTCCTTTGCCGTCGGCCTTGAAGGTGCGCCAGATTTAATCGCCGCCAAAAAGGTCGCCGAAGCGATTGGTACGATTCACCATGAGATCCATTTCACCTTCCAAGAAGGCTTAGATGCGATTAAAGAAGTGATCTATCACTTAGAAACCTACGATGTCACCACCATACGTGCTGCCACGCCAATGTATTTAATGGCACGTAAAATCAAAGCGATGGGCATTAAGATGGTGTTATCGGGTGAAGGTGCTGACGAGCTATTTGGCGGCTATTTATACTTCCATAAAGCGCCAAACGCACAGGCATTCCACGAGGAGTTAGTCCGCAAACTCGATAAGCTGCATCTGTTCGATTGTCTGCGAGCCAACAAAGCCATGGCCGCTTGGGGATTAGAAGCTCGCGTGCCCTTCCTCGATAAAGAGTTTATGGATGTGGCGATGCGCATCAACCCTGAAGCGAAAATGTCTAAGGATGGCCGTATTGAGAAACATATTCTGCGTAAAGCCTTTGAGCACAAATTGCCAAAAGAAGTAGCGTGGCGTCAGAAGGAACAATTCAGTGACGGCGTTGGCTACTCTTGGATTGACGGTTTGAAAGAACAAGCTGCAGCGCGTGTGGATGATTTACAATTGGCGAACGCGAAATTCCGTTTCCCATACAACACGCCAGAAACCAAAGAAGCTTATTTCTATCGCTGCTTCTTTGAGGAACATTATCCACTGAGCGGCGCTGCAGAAACGGTTCCAGGCGGTAAATCCGTCGCCTGTTCAACGCCAGAAGCATTGGCTTGGGACGAAAGCTTACGCGGCATTATCGACCCATCAGGCCGAGCAGTACGCTCTGTACACACCTCAAGTTATTAATAGCCTAACGTTGAAGGACTAAGTTCATAAATTAGGTTAATGAGCTAGATTGATGAACTGGTTAATACAGCCAACCACAAGCGCCACCCTAGGGTGGCGCTTGTATTTTGATGCTTTTTACTTTTATTGCTTACTCACGTACAAAATGGTGACTTAGCTAAAATACCAAACTAGGCCGACAGCGCACTGAATGGCTGGATTTGAGCCTGAGTATGAGCGTTAGTATGAATTTGAGTCTTGTCGTTGATTTGCACTTGAGTTTGAAAATGAACATTCATCTGCGTCAACGCCATCGGATCTAAGCTTAAAAACTGCTTTCCGGCACTCAGCCCCGCATGATAATCATGGCGTAAATCCGCATCGGTACTGCCCAGCAATTTACTTTGCAAATTTTCAGCAGCAAAAATCTGCACTATCTCCACATCCTCTGGCGGATTAGCGATGAAATCCAATTCATCCTGATAGGCTTGTTCGTGCTGCACTAAGTAATCTATGGTTTTCGGACAAAAGCCAGAAACACAAATCCAAGATTTTAATTTGTGAACCCAAGCCGATTGCGCCTGAAAATCCTCGCTCACAGTACGGATCACCACAATTTTGCGGGCACCACGACGATAGGCCTCACGCACAGGTAAAGGCGCTGCTAAACCGCCGTCGAGATAAAAATCACTATCAATACCTTCGCTTAATGCAGTGCCATGATCAGAGGCGCTGTTATCAGAAGCGTTATGATTAGCCGCGCCGTTATTAGAAGCCTTGTCGCTATTACAGGCGCGGTCACTCAGCCAAGGCGTGAGTTTCACTCCTTGTTTATACAAAAATGGTAATGCGCTAGAAGCTTTTAGCAATTCGCGCCACTGGCTTTTACTGCTTGGACTTAAAAAATAACCTTTGCGATCACTGGCATTCGTAGTTGTGATCAGTAACTGCCGATGACCGAGTGAGGCTGCCGCCGCGTTAAGATCTAATTTAAACATCCCTTGTCGAGTCTGCTCAAAATACCAATCTAAATCGACTACATTGCCGCCGACTAACCCGCGACCAAGTCGATAGAAACGTTTATGGCGCGATAAACCGCGGATTAAGCGTTTGGCATACCCCTTTTGGCGGGCCAAAAAACTGCTGAGATTCTGTGAGCCTGCTGAGGTACCGATAAACAAATCAAAGGGATCGAATCCGCCATCAAGCCAAGCATCGAGCACGCCTGCGGTGAATATACCGCGCTGACCACCACCTTCTGCAATCAGGGCCACCTGTGGGCTAGCGTTAGATTGAGGGTCTTTGGAGGCTAAGTGGCTGACGGCGTGCATAGGAAAACCTTATCGAATAATTCATATAAGGCGAGTCTAAACAAGCTGAATCAGAAATGATAACGGATAGAAACTATCATCTTAATAGATAAAAACTATTAAGATGATAAGTCACACAAGGTTAATCCATGCTCAAGGCACGAATACAGACAGAGAGCTACAGCGGTTATTCGCGCAAGATTAACCCATTCGCTCCAGCTTGCTCATCATCCTTAACGAACAAGCTATTTTTACATCAATGCATTAAAACTTATGACTCAGTTCAAGCGTGATATTACGCGGCTCACCGGGGAAATGGCCATTACGCTCGCTAAAACCACTGACGGCATATTCTTTATCGAAGATATTTTTAAGATTTAAGCGAACTTGAGTTTGATCCCACTGGGTCGTCCAGCTCATGTCAAAAATCGTATGGGGCTTCACCGTTTGGCCATCGAGGCTGAACTGTTCACCCACGTAATCCATGCCAAAGGCAATCGCCGAATCGAGTGCATTGATATCGTAACGGGTCCATATCCCTGCTTGATGGCGTGGCGCATTGGCAAAGTGCTTACTATCAAACGTATTGGTTAAACTGTCGTTCGTTACCCCTTTAACCACTTCGGTCTCGTTATAGGCATAGTTTGCCGTGACGGTCAGGTTATCGGTTAAATCCCCCACCAGCGTCCATTCAAGGCCTTGACTGTGTACTTCACCCAAATTAAGTAAAGCGGGAATACCATCGTCATCGCCAGTATCTAAAGGGTTAGCTTGGGCGACATTTTGTTTTTCAATACGATACACAGCAAGCGTGGTCATAAACTGGCCATCAAGCCATTCATTTTTCATCCCAAGTTCAATTTGATTGCCCGTTTCTGGATCGAGGAAACCGTCACCAATATCTTCAGCTTGATTGGTTAAAGATGCTGGATTGAAGCTCTCTGAGTAATTCAAATAAAAGGACATTGAATCGATTGGACGATAATTAAGCCCTGCTCTTGGCGTTATCGCGTTATCGCTGAAAGAGAACCCGGTATTTTTATCATAATCATCAAACTGGCTAAAACGCAAACCAGCAATCAATGACCACTGTTCATTAAAGTGCAGATGTTCCTGTACATAAATGCCGTAACGGTTAGCGCGGGTACCATCGGTATTTTTATCCTTCAAGTTGTAACTATTAGGGTTGGTTTCACCATAGTTAAGGTCAAAAATATTCAGGTTACCAACACCATCTTTATCAGTCGCCAATTTGTACTGATATTCGGTTTCGACATAGTGATAGTCGCCGCCGAACAGGAATTCATGTTCAAAACCTAAAGCATCGAATGCATAGACAAAATCATTGGTTAAACTGATTTCATCATTAGCCCGTACTTGAACTCGGTATTCACGCTTAATGGTGCCATCACCCATAATGGGCTTTTTATTGGCATCTAAGGTCGCCCAACCTCTCGATTCATGATATTGCTGCGTCGAATCATTATTCAGATAACGGATCTGAGTCTTGACCGAGAAATTATCGGTAAATTGATGATCGAGAATCGATTGCAGCACCAGTGCATCCATCTTCTGGAAGTCACTCTTCTCATTGGCATTATAGGATGGCGCAACCAGGAAGTTACCGTCATTATCGACAGGAACGCCGCGCAGTCGATTACCACCTAAATCCTGCTTAATGATATCGAAGGTGGTGGTGAGCTTAGTATCATCATTGATTTCGTAGAGTAACCCTCCGGCCACTTCGGCATTTTGGCTATCGGCATTATTGCGAAAGCTATCTTCCTGCTGATAATAAGCGCCAAAACGATAGGCGAGATTTTGGGTTAGGCCACCGGTGAAATCCAGCGAGCCCCCCATCATATCCTCGCTGCCCGTGCTTAAGGTCAGCTCTTTACTTTCAACAAAGGTCGGTTTTTTAGTGACATAGTTGATCATGCCGCCGGGTTCACCGCCGCCATAAAGTGCGGATGCAGGACCTTTTAACACTTCAACCCGCTGCACGTTAAAGAGTTGCGGCACAGAAAATCCCGAATAGGGATCGCCCCTTACCCCATCATAAAAAACGTTGGCATCGTCGCGGAAACCGCGAAAGGTCACGCCCGAATAACTAAACTCACTCACGCCCGCGATAGAGCGGTATAAATCGGTAATATTGCGCGCCGCTTGGTCGACGATTAACTGCTCGGTCAGCACTTGCACCGACTGCGGCAATTCCATCACATTAATCGCCGTCTTAGTGCCAACTGTCGTTTCTTTATCGACGTACATTTGCATTGCACGGCCATGGACAGCAATACGCTCAGGTGCTGCGAGTGTTATCTCCCCATCGGCCGCGGATTGAGTCGATGCAGGACTGGGGACTGGTGAGCTCGTAGACAAGGTCTGCTGTGGAGCCTCTTTATCGAGTACGATTTCAGCGGCAAATGCCGACTGATGTTGAGCGAGTGCAAGTGCGATTAATGAGTAGGCGAAACGAGTCTTCACAGAATGTCCCCAGCGCGAGCGCATAAAAATGGCATAAACCAAAGGGTTTACAAATGTATTCAAACGAATTGGCCGTCATTATAAAGAATGATTTACGAATGACAATAATTATCATTTGAATTTACACAATTGTGAAACGCGTTTAATAAATCATCGACATCAACCCACATAGTCCTTGTTATGTTTGGTTATGACTCAAACGAAAGAGAGCGCCAGTAACACAAACCTTCGATGGAAGTTTTAATTTGGAATGAAATAGAGACTCACAGCATCAAGCTGAGTATTTGTGTACAACCTAAGAAAAACAATAAGTTAAAAATTTAAACGATATAAAAATAAAAACCAGCGACAGTGCGCTGGTTTTTGGCTATTGTTGAGCTGTGCTTAAGCAAGGGCTTAACTCAGCCTATAAGGTGAATGCTTAAAAGATAGCTTCATCCAATTGAGTGAGCATTTCGCTCGCCTGCTCGATTTGCTTACGCAGACTGCGACCTTGCACCGCCCAGTAAGCCATGTAGAAATCGGCAGTTTTCAATTTGGCCTGATAAAATGCAGTTTCTTCGGTGCCCTGCTCCAGCGCCGCTAATGCCACCGCGGCACTTCTGGCCCACATCCACGCCAGCGCAGTCACCCCAAATAACTCCAGATAAGCCATAGAGGCTGCGCCGATAATGTCAGGATTGGTCGCTGCCTGCGAAGCTAAATAACCGCTAGCCTTTTGCAAATCACCCGCACAATCCATTAAACCACTCACGTAAGGTTGCATCGCCGCATTCGTGCTATGTGACTTAATAAACTCAGTCACTAACGCCGACCATTGCTGCATCGCCGCACCGCGGTCGCTAAGCAGCTTACGCCCCACTAAATCCAATGCCTGAATACCGTTAGTGCCTTCATAAATCAGTGCAATACGGCTATCACGCACAAATTGCTCCATACCCCACTCATGAATATAACCATGTCCACCAAACACTTGCTGTGCATCGACACAGGCATTAAAACCACGGTTAGTGATAAAACCTTTCACCACTGGCGTGAACAGTGCCGCTAATTGGGAGGCAACTTTGGCTTTTGCGGGATCGCTATGACGCTCAGCTTCATCGAGCCACAAAGCTTGTTGTCCAACTAAGGCTCTTGCGCCTTCATTGAAGGCTTTTTGCGAGAGCAACATGCGGCGCACATCGCCGTGAACCAAAATCGGATCGGCGGCTTTTTCGGGTGTTTTGGCGCCACTTAAGGCGCGGCTCTGTAATCTGTCTTTGGCATAGGCTAGCGCATTTTGATAGGCAATCTCAGAGACACCCAGACCTTGCACGCCAACGCCTAAACGCGCTTGGTTCATCATAGTAAACATGGCGCGCAGTCCTTGGTGCGGCTCGCCGACAAGCTCACCCAGCGCAGCTTCAAATACCATCACACAAGTTGAGTTACCGTGAATGCCCATCTTATGTTCAAGGCCACTGGCATATAAAGTGTTCGGTGCGCCTAAACTACCATCGTTATTCACTAATACTTTAGGCACGGCGAACAAAGATATGCCCTTCACACCTTCAGGTGCATCGGGCAAACGAGCTAATACGAGGTGCACTATGTTGTCGGTGAGTTGATGATCACCTGAGGAGATAAAAATTTTTTCGCCGGTAATAGCAAAAACGCCTTCAGATACTGGCACGGCTTTGGTGCGTAATAAGGCTAAATCAGTACCCGCGTGGGACTCGGTCAAGTTCATGGTCCCAGTCCATTCACCGCTAACCAGTTTACTCAAATATTTTTGCTTGAGAGCATCACTGCCGTGGGCATAGATGGCGGCATAGGCGCCATGGGTCAAACCGGGATACATGGCAAAAGCCATGTTAGTTGCCGTTTGTATCTCAGTGGCAAAAATCCCCACCACTTCGGGTAAACCTTGGCCGCCATATTCAGGGGAGCAAGTCAGCGTCGGCCAGCCATTATCAACAAACTGCCGATAGGCATTATCAAATCCTTCCGGTGTAATCACCTTACCATCGACCAACTTACAGCCTTGCAGATCGCCGACACTATTGAGCGGTAACATAACTTCAGTACTAAAGTCGGCCATACCTTGCAGGATCGCATCGACAAGATCTGGATCGATTTCATCGAATCCCTTGAGTGCATCTTGCTGATAAATATGTAACATTTCATCGAGGATAAATTGATAGTCGCGCAGCGGCGCTTGATAGACTGGCATAATCGCTTCCCTTTTCTTGTTAGACTGCAACTCAACTAAGTGATCTGACCACTTTGGTGCTCTGACCACTTTAGCTAAATCTGCCGAAAAAGAAAGCACCTCAGTATCCGCCACAGACTTTTGTTTACACAAACGAACAGCGAAACCGTAAATTGATCGCAACAAAGCCTTATGTTATCGCGGAAAACTTTGTAAGCTAACTGCCTGTTTTTCTGATATGCCAGCAGAGTTAAGGATATTGCTACTATGGGTTCTGTCACTACTAAAAAGCACGCCAACGGGCTCGATTATGTCGAAGTGAATACGGCGTTATGTCAGGCAAGAATTTTTTTGCAGGGCGCGCAAATAGACTATTTTCAACCCGTAGGCAAACCACCTTTGCTGTGGGTTTCATCGGCTGACGATTATCAACCCGGTAATGGGATCCGTGGCGGTGTACCCGTATGCTGGCCTTGGTTTGGTATGAGTAGTGAAGCGAACTTTCCCCAACACGGTTTCGCCCGTACACGTATTTGGGCGCTGGGATCGGTAGAAATGCGCAACCAGCTAGTAGATTTACGTTTTAGCTTAAAGATCAGTGAGCAAGATAAAATCTATTGGCCGCATAACACTGAGGTCAGCGTACTGTTTACCTTAGGCGACACCCTAAGCATTAGTCTTGTGAATACCAACTTAGGTACTGACCCCGTTACACTTACCCAAGCGTTGCACAGCTATTTTCCGATTGAGGATATCCACCAACTCAAAGCCAGCGGTTTTAGTGGGTCAAAATACATCGAATTTGCACAAGGGCCTTATCCGCAAACCACGGATGAAGTGCTGTTTGATCGCGAGACAGATCGTGTCTATACCGATCTCGGCCCAGTGCAGTTATTGCATACGCCGCAGGGGACAATCGAAGTCAGCCGTGAAAACAGCCAATCAGCGGTATTATGGAATCCATGGATTGAAAAGTCACAACGCCTGGGCCGATTTAATCCAGAAGATTATCTGACCATGGTCTGCCTAGAAGCGGCCAATGTATTAGAAGATAAAGTCGTGCTCGCACCAGGTGAAACCCACAGTTTAGTGACCCATATTTGCTGGAAAGACTAACGATTAAATATCCTAGCTCTTAATGTCCTAGTCAAAAACGATACAAACAAAAATGCCCAGTCCTATTTGCCAACGCAATCGAAACTGGGCATTTTTATCATTGCAAAACCTATCACTGCGAAACCAGAGTGTTTATCACTCCGAAACCAAAGTTTTATCACTACAAAACCTAAGTTGTTATAACGATGAAACTTAAGGTAAAACTTATTTCGCCGATTTCTCTAAGCGCGCCAGCAAGCTAGACGTATCCCAACGGTTACCGCCCATGCCCTGAACTTCTGAATAGAATTGATCCACCAAAGCGGTCAATGGCAAATGTGAACCATTACGGCGGGCTTCTTCTAAGGCTATGCCTAAGTCTTTACGCATCCAATCGACGGCAAAACCAAACTCATAGCTTTGGCCCCACATCGTCTTGTAGCGATTTTCCATCTGCCAGCTTTGCGCCGCGCCTTTGCTGATCACTTCAATGACTTTCTCGCCATCGAGTCCCGCTTTACGGGCAAATTGCAGCGCTTCTGCCAAACCTTGCACCACACCCGCGATACAAATTTGGTTCACCATCTTAGTTAACTGACCTGCACCAACCTCACCTAAACGCTCGGCGCAGCGGGCAAAGGCTTCAATCACGGGTTTAACACGCTCAAATACCGCTTCATCGCCGCCGACCATCACAGTCAAGGCGCCATTTTCGGCGCCCGCTTGTCCGCCCGACACGGGCGCATCGAGGAAATCAATGCCCTTTTCCGCTAACACTTGATGAAGCTCACGAGCGACATCGGCCGAAGCCGTAGTATGGTCAACCAGCACAGTGCCCTTTTCCATCCCATGAATAACGCCATCACTGCCTAATACCACTTCACGCAGGTCGTTGTCATTGCCCACGCAAGTAAACACTATATCTTGACCCTCTGCCGCTTCCTTTGGTGTTGGACAGCAGCGGCCACCATAGGTGTCGACCCAAGTTTGCGCCTTGGCAAAAGTACGATTATAAACAGTGACCTCATGGCCTTTGTTCAGTAAATGCCTCGCCATGGGATATCCCATTACGCCTAAACCAATAAATGCGACTTTTGCCATGAGCTGATCCTTAAATAGATAAACAAAATGAATCGATTCAAAATAGTGGCCGCAGTTTAACATTCATCAACGGTAACGTCAGAATGAAATCGGAGCGAGTAATAAATGCACTTTTCGCTAAAAACAACAAAGGCGCCTTAAGCGCCTTTGTTGATTTAATTTATGGAGCTATTTCACCACATGGGCTTCCATTTCGGCGCCAATCTTTTTACGCATTTCCATCAAGCGCAGTGCAGAATCCCGTAAATGAATATCATGTTCCGTCTGTGGTATCCACTCAGGCACAGGCGTAGGTAGGCCATCTTCATCAACTGCGACCATGATCACAATACAATGGGTGGTGAGATGACGCTCAGAAACTTTAGGATCGCCCGCTCGCACATCGATACCGATATGCATAGAAGTTTTACCCGTATAAATCACTTTTGCGCTGACTTCAACGATATTGCCCACCAAAATGGGTTGCACAAAACGAATACCGCCCGCATAAGCAGTAATACAATATTTACCGCTCCAGCCCGCTGCACAGGCATAGGCCGCGAGATCGATCCACTTCATCACAGCGCCGCCGTGAACTTTACCACCAAAATTCACATCCGCAGGCTCTGACAAAAATCTCAGGGTACTTTGTCTATCTATACCAGCCATATAACCTCAACTTATTCAGCCACTGTGGCTCAATGTTTCGTGCAATAGGCTGAGTTTACGATAGAAAGCCCCATTAGCGTAAAAATAATTACGATTGACCTCGTCAAAAAATTCGATTTAACCAAAGTGGCTAATAAGCACGCAGCAAAGCAATAAACTCGGCAACGCTAAACGATAAATCCATAGCTGAAATTCACTACTGACGAAACGCGTACCCTTAGCAAAAGTGTAAACGCCTAAGCCAAACATAAAGAAACCCAGCACTTCGAGGCCCGAAGACATATTGCTATCGCCACCGACGTTAATCGCCGTCACCAATAAGGCAAACCAAACCACCACGTAAGCAGCGATTGCTAAGGTAAAAGTCTTGATCCCAATGTCCATGTTTGGATGCCACACTTTAAACTCACCACGGATCAATTCGGTCAGATTGGCAGTTAATGCGCCAATGAGGGGAACAAGCGGGATCACCGCAGGATTTAACATGACACACTCCATTAAGATTGAATATGTCTGTCATTATCTGTGGTCACTAGAATTAAACAAGCTTGATGAACAAATGTTAACACTATGGATATCACACAGTTAGAAAGTGACATCTATCACAATAAAGCCATAAGATAACGGAGTTCAACTCACATGAGCAATGAATTTGACCCATAAAAAATGCGCCCTCAGGCGCATTTTTTCACTGTTTTTTACACCATAAATGCGTGTTTTACACTTTCTTGAATAGTAATGAACCGTTAGTCCCACCAAAACCGAAGGAGTTACACAGAGCGTAATCCATCTTCACGTCACGGGCTGTATGGGCAACAAAATCTAAGTCACAACCTTCATCTGGATTATCCAAGTTAATCGTTGGCGGCACGGCTTGGTCGCGCAGTGCTAGCAAAGTGAAAATCGCTTCAACCGCGCCCGCAGCACCTAATAGGTGACCCGTCATCGATTTAGTCGAACTAACCAGTACTTTATAAGCGTGGTCTCCAAATACTGACTTAACCGCTGCCGCTTCCGCTTTATCACCTGCTGGCGTCGACGTACCGTGGGCATTGATATAACCAATTTGCTCCAGTGATAACTTAGCGTCATTAATGGCATTGACCATAGCCGCCGCAGCGCCTGCTCCGTCACTTGGAGGCGATGTCATATGGAACGCATCACCGCTCATACCAAAACCGACTAACTCGCCGTAAATGGTCGCACCGCGTGCTTTTGCGTGTTCGTACTCTTCCATCACCATCACACCAGCGCCATCACCGATCACAAAACCATCACGGTCTTTATCCCATGGACGGCTCGCCGCAGTCGGATCGTCATTGCGTGTCGATAACGCTTTCGCTGCACCAAAACCTGCAACGCCTAAAGGAGAAGTGACATCCTCAGCACCGCCGGCAACCATCACGTCTGCATCGCCATAGGCAATAGTACGTGCAGCAAAGCCGATATTATGCACGCCAGTAGTACAAGCGGTCGTCACGGCAAAATTTGGGCCTTTCATGCCAAACATGATCGACAAGTGGCCCGAAATCATATTGATAATGGTACTAGGTACGAAGAAAGGAGAAACCTTACGCGGGCCACCATTCATCAATGCGCTGTGACCTTGTTCAATCAACCACATACCGCCCATACCCGCACCAATAGCAGTACCGACACGACCAGGGTTTTCTTTGCTCATGTCCAGACCTGAGTCTTGGATAGCTTGGATGCCAGCCGCCATACCGTATTGAATAAAGAGGTCCATCTTACGGGCGTCTTTTTTCGTTACGTATTGCTCAACATCGAAATCTTTTACTGAACCACTGAAACGAGTGGTAAATTCACTGGCATCAAATTTGGTTATCGGTGCAATACCACTCTTACCCGAAAGCAAAGCCTTCCAAGTAGTATCGACAGTATTGCCCACTGGAGTTACTAACCCCAAACCGGTTACCACTACACGACGTTTAGACACGGCAGTCACCTTTAAATGCTAATTTGTTAATTCAGATAGAGGACACAGGGTTTTCTATCATTAGACAATTTCTTAAATAACGTTTATTTAGAAAAATTCGCCAATCTGCGGCGAGCATCTCGTGGATAACAATTAAAACACGATCCAGAGACGATTGAATGGCACGGAGGCAGAATTTGACGGGGGTAAAACAAAAACAGGCGGCAAAAATGCCGCCTGTCTTCAAGAATTCAGAATTACTGATTCTTAGAAACGTAGTCGATCGCTGCTTGAACAGTAGTGATCTTTTCAGCTTCTTCATCAGGGATCTCGGTATCAAACTCTTCTTCCAGAGCCATAACCAACTCAACAGTGTCCAGAGAATCTGCACCCAGATCGTCAACGAAAGATGCCGCTGGCTTAACGTCTTCTTCTTTAACGCCCAGTTGCTCTACAATGATTTTCTTTACACGTTCTTCGATGTTGCTCATTAGTTTTCTTTCCTATTCAAATTACGCACTTGCGTAAGATTGCGAGTAGTTTATTAGATTTGGCTGACAATGCAAGCTTAGTTTTCGTGGTCTAACCACGAAATTTCACTATCAATTGATACAGATCACTACTCAGTTGCGACAGAAATCCCTGCCATTCGCCCTTAAACCATGTACATGCCGCCATTCACATGCAAAGTTTCGCCTGTGATGTAAGCGGCTGAGTCCGAGGCCAAAAAGAGCACTGCATTGGCAATTTCTTGCGCTTGCCCTAATCGTTCCATCGGAACCTGTGACATGATAGCTTTTTGCTGCTCTTCGGTCAGCTCATCTGTCATATCGGTCTGGATAAATCCAGGAGCGATAGCATTAACTGTAATTTGACGAGATGCAACCTCTCTTGCAAGAGATTTTGTAAATCCAATCAAACCCGCCTTTGCTGCCGAGTAGTTAACTTGACCTGCATTGCCCATGGTGCCTACCACTGAACCGATATTGATGATTCGGCCAAAGCGCTTTTTCATCATGGTACGCATCACAGGTTTTGACAGTCTAAATAACGATGTCAGGTTGGTGTCGATAATATCCTGCCATTCATCATCTTTCATCCGCATCAGCAGATTATCACGGGTTATACCCGCGTTGTTGACTAGAATATCAACATCACCCGCTTTTTCTTTGATCGAGGCGAATAAATGTGTAACAGATTCACTATCTGTGACATTAAGCACTAAACCAAAACCTTTGTCACCCAGATATTCTTGGATTGCCGCAGCGCCCTTCTCACTGGTTGCGGTTCCAATAACCACTGCACCTGCTTCGACCAGTGTCTCAGCGATCGCACGGCCAATACCGCGGCTCGCACCTGTCACCAAAGCCACTTTGCCTGTTAAATTCAGGTTGAAACTCATATAAACTCCTTACTCAGTTAATGCTGCTAATGAAGCAACATCATTAACCGCTTGGGCTGATAGTGATTTATTAATTCGTTTTGCTAATCCTGTCAATACTTTACCAGGACCACATTCCACCAGTTGGGTAATGCCTTTTTGGGCCATTAGCTCAACAGTTTCGCTCCAGCGGACAGGACAATATAACTGACGCACTAACGCATCTTTAATGTCATCAGCAGAGGTGGGTGATGCCACATCAACGTTATTAATCACTGTAATTGTTGGGGTATTAAACTGTACATCGTTTAATGCCACGGCCAGTTTATCCGCCGCAGGTTTCATTAATGCACAGTGTGATGGCACGCTGACAGGTAGAGCCACCGCCATTTTAGCGCCCGCTGCTTTACAAGCTACTGCAGCGCGCTCAACTGCGTCTTTTTGACCTGCAATGACCACTTGACCAGGACTGTTAAAGTTAACTGGACTCACCACGTCACCTTGAGCCACTTCGGCGCAGGCATTAGCGATACTCTCGTTGTCCAAACCGATAATCGCATACATAGCACCCGTGCCAGCTGGAACCGCTTGCTGCATCAGTTGACCACGTAATTCCACCAACTTAATCGCGTCTTTAAAATCCATCACACCAGCGCAAACTAAAGCAGAATACTCGCCTAAGCTGTGACCCGCGAGTATAGCAGGCATAGGTTTGCCTGAAGCCACGTAGGTACGCCAAATCGCCACGCTCGCCGCTAATAGGGCTGGTTGAGTTTTATCGGTTTCATTTAAGCTTTCAACAGGACCTTGCTGAACCAATGCCCACAGATCATAACCTAAGACGTCACTCGCCTCAGCAAAGGTTTGTCCAACAACAGCATGAGATTCGGCAAGCTCGGCTAACATGCCTAGGGCTTGTGAACCTTGGCCCGGAAATACAAAAGCAACATTTTCCATATTCAAATTACCTATGGCTAACTTAATTTATTGAAAAATCATGTGGAACACACATGTAGAACTTAGAAACGAATGAGCGCACTGCCCCACGCAAATCCAGCACCAAAGGCCTCAAGCAACAGTAATTGTCCGCGCTGAATACGGCCATCACGTACGGCTTCATCCAATGCAATGGGCACTGACGCGGCAGAAGTATTACCGTGTTTAGCTAAAGTCAATACGACTTTCTCAAGACTCATATCGAGCTTTTTAGCGGTAGCATTGATAATTCGGAAGTTGGCTTGATGTGGCACTAACCAGTCAATTTCTGACTTATCGATATTGTTAATGCGCAGCGTCTCAGTCACCACATGGGACAATTGAGTCACAGCCACTTTAAAGACATCGTTGCCTTTCATGGTCATAAAACCGACCGCTTCAGAAGTTTCGCCTTTACGTGGTGGGAAAGCGCATTTCAATAAGTCACCTTGGCGACCGTCGGCATAAATGTGGGTCGAAATGATCCCTGGTGTTTCGGATGCGCCTATCACAACCGCGCCCGCACCATCACCAAATAAAATAATCGTTGAACGATCTTCTGGCTCACATAAGCGAGACAGTACATCGGCACCAATCACTAATACTTTTTTAGCCGCGCCCGTTTTTACAAATTGATCGGCAACAGATAAAGCATAAACAAAGCCTGAACACGCCGCTGCGATATCAAAAGCTGGAATGGTATGCACGCCAAGCATGGCTTGAATTTCACAAGCTGCAGCCGGAAAAGCATTGGAAGCACTGGTGGTGCCGCAGACGATCATGTCTAAATCTGATGCTTCTATGCCAGCCATTTCTAGCGCTTTTAATGCCGCTTGGTAGCCCATAGTTGAAACGGTTTCATCGAAAGCCGCAATGCGACGTTCTGATATACCTGTACGTTCAACAATCCATTGGTCAGTGGTTTCCACCATTTTTTCCAAATCTTGATTGCTACGCACCTGCACCGGTAGATAACTACCAGTTCCGAGAATTTTTGTATGCATAAGGAGGGATCAGTTATTTATATCTAAAAGAATCGACTCCAAACGATCTTTTATCATTTCAGGGAGTCGACGTTGAGCTTCCGTTACTGCCAAACTAATTGCTTGTAAATAGGCAGTTTCATCCGCGTTTCCATGGCTTTTTACAACTATTCCGCGCAATCCTATCAGACTTGCACCGTTATAGTGGTCGGGGTTCATCTGACTAAGGACCGCCTGGATACGAGGGGCGATAAGTTTAGCCAGAAAACGAACGAATAAACCTTGGGTTAGTCCCCGTTTTAACTGATGTACTAATAACTTGGCAATACCTTCTGAGGTCTTGAGCGTGATGTTACCCACAAACCCATCACAAACAATCACATCCACATTACCGGAATAGATTTCATCCCCTTCGATAAAACCTGTGTAATTGATTTGTTCTGTGTGTTGCAGCAACTGCGCGGCTTGCTGAACTTGGTCATTACCTTTAATTTCTTCAACGCCCACATTGAGCAAGGCGACTTTTGGCCGAGATTTCTTATCTACCGCTTCGCACAGGACTGAGCCCATCACGGCAAATTGAAATAAGGTTTCAGAATCACAGGAAATATTCGCGCCCAAATCCAACAAATAAACCGGTTTTTGAGTCACCGCAGGTAAACAACTGACTAAGGCGGGTCGATCAACACCAGGCAAGGTCTTCAGCAATACTTTCGCCATTGCCATCAGCGCCCCTGTGTTACCGGCACTCACACACGCTTGTGCGCGGTCGTCACGCACTAACTCAATAGCCAATCGCATGGAACTGTTTTTACGTGTACGCAAGGCATGCACAGGCCTATCGGACATACTAACGACTTCATCGGTATGAATGATTTCTATGCGCGAAAGTAAACTCGCTTCGGCTTGACGTAGATAGACATCAATTTCAGTCTTGTCACCGACTAAAATGATTTTAAGAAAAGAATGTAATTGTAGTGCCCGCAAGGCTGCAGGCACCGTGACGTGGGGGCCATGATCACCACCCATTGCATCTAACGCAAGCGTCAGATTCGTCATTAGGAAACCAACAAATTACTTGTTGATTACCTTTTTACCGCGATAGAAGCCATCTGCAGTCACATTGTGACGCATATGGATTTCACCGCTGGTAGCGTCTACAGACAGCTGAGCAGTGCTCAGTGCGTCATGTGAACGGCGCATTCCGCGCTTTGAACGTGATTTTTTGTTCTGTTGTACAGCCATTGGCCTGTCTCCTCGATTACTTGCTCTTCAGTTTTTCTAACACTGCAAACGGATTTGGACGCTCCTCTTGAGCGGGTTCTATCTCGCCTACAACCATGTCTTTAGATCCCGCACTGCAATCAATTTCTTGATGCATTGGGATTATCGGCATAGCGACTATCAATTCATCTTCGATTAATTGATGTAGACGCACTTCGCCAATTTCATTGCACTCAATTGGGTCATACGCATCCGGGAGCTCATCGATTTCTGCTTTAGTCCGACATGGACCAAAACAAAACTCGACCGTAACCTCAGTGGTAAATAGTGTCATGCAACGTTGACATATCAGAGTGAGCTCCGTCACAGCCTTCCCTTTCAGGTAGACTATCCCCTGTAAATCTACGCCACATTCAAGCGACACTGCCACATCGGAACAGTCGCCGGCACATAACTCAGTTAATCTTTTCAGTTGCACACCAGGAACAACGCCCTGATAAACTAGGCGACTCGAGGCGGCGCGAAATGGATCAATTGAAACCGGTATCTTTACTGTTTGCATAAGGCGCGCATATTATAGTTTGAAAACGCTAGAGTCAAAGAAAAAATGCTAAATTAAGTCCCAGTTTGCGACTTAAGCCTTTCCCCTGCCCCAACATTGAAATTGACGGAAGCGAAATAGTACCCAAGCATGGGACCGCATACAAGCGCAAGCCGCCTAAAATAGTCGCATTCATTGAAAAGAAACCGTAAAAGACGAAACTCTTGCACTCTCTCGCATTGATTGGTCACAATATGAGTCATTCTTTTGCGGATATCTCATTATGCCAACCCCATTAATCTTAGCTTCGACGTCTGTATATCGACAATCTTTACTGCAAAAACTCGGGTTACCCTTCGAATGCTGCAATCCTAATATTGACGAAACGGCGTATCTCGAAGAATCGGCCCATGCTTTAGTGCTGCGATTAGCCAAAGCAAAAGCCGTCGCGGGAGCAGAACAATTCCCCGATGGTCTGATTATTGGTTCCGATCAAGTTGCCGTCATTGATGACAAGATTATCGGTAAACCCCATCATTTTAATAATGCCGTCGCGCAGCTCACTCAAGCCTCAGGCAAGGCCATCACCTTTTATACTGGTCTTGCACTCTATAATGCCAAAACTGGCGCTATGGCCGCTGAGGTTGACCCCTTTACGGTTCATTTTAGGCACCTTAGCCATGCGCAGATTGTGGCTTACATTGAAAAAGAAGAGCCTTATTATTGCGCGGGGAGTTTTAAGAGCGAAGGTTTAGGTATCGCGTTATTTACAGCGCTCGAAGGGCGCGATCCCAATACCTTAGTTGGCTTACCACTGATATTACTGACGGAAATGCTGTTAGCCCAAGGTGTAGACGTTCTCGCTTAACCGTTTGCCAAGGCTTTGCTCTGTTTATTGAATCGATGACGCGCATCAAAAATACCGGGCTACAGAGTCGTTTCATCGACGAAAAGATGAGACGTAAATAAAAGTGATAAGGAAGTCTCATGCGCAGCGGCATGTATTGCCGCTCCAGCATTAAATAGCAGTGTTAGAGGTATTGCAGTAATTGCTTTGGTGAATCTATCAAGGCGATAGGTTTTGCCCGCAGCAACTTTTCAGCACTGTGAGCGCCATAGGTCACACCAACGCTATCAATCCCTGCATTGGCCGCCATGGTTAAATCCAGCAGAGAATCACCCACCATTAAGGCTCGGTTCGGGGCAATATTCAATTCTTTCAGCAAGCTTGAGATCATTTCAGGATGGGGTTTGCTGTGCACTTCATCAGCGCAGCGTGACGCAACAAAGTATCGACCTAAGCCTGTTTGCTCAAAGACGCGATCAAGTCCCGCACGGGCTTTACCAGTTGCGACGGCTAACTTATAGCCTTGGCTATGCAAGTCATCAATTAACGCTGGAGTTTGCACAAACAAGGGCGTTGGCGTGGTGTCTAAATGCAAATATTGTACTTTAAACTCGGCGCGCATCTGCTGATATTGATCATTTTCGCCTTGGCTGAATGCATTTTTAGAATGTAGAGGCTGAGAATATACAGAAGAAGCGCTGCAATTAAGCCCCTCAGGGAACAGGACTCGCAGCGCTTCTGTCATAGAAAGACCAATAATATCGCGAATGTCACTTTCAGTTGGGATAGGTAACTGCAATGCCTTAGCCATATTTTCAATACAAGTGATAATTTTACCGATGGAATCCATCAGAGTGCCATCCCAATCGAAAATCACTAAATCGTATTGCTTTATCTTCATCCTTGAAACCTATCCCCGTCGATTACGCACGCTTTAACTTATCGAGTAATTGCGATAAATTTTCATCTAAAGGCGCTGAAACCCGCATCACTTCATCATTTTCTGGATGAATGAACATCAATTCTGCGGCATGTAAAAAGAGTCGAGTTAAGCCTAAAGACCGCATGCTATCATCAAACCCTTGCTCACTGTACTTATCATCACAGGCGATAGGATGACCGGCAAATTGGCAATGCACCCGAATTTGATGAGTACGTCCAGTGACAGGGCTTGCCTTCACTAAAGTACAACCTTGGTAACGCTGCATAATTTTAAAGCGCGTTTCTGAAGGTTTACCCTCAGCATTAACACGCACAATGCGCTCACCGGATTTGAGGGTAATTTTCAATAAAGGCTGTTTAACGGCTTTATCTTGAGCAGACCATTCACCTTTAACTAAGGCCAAATAGTCTTTCTGCATCTTTTTATACCGAAGCTGATCATGCAGATGTTTAAGCGCGCTACGCTTTTTCGCCACCAACAACACGCCCGAAGTATCTTTATCGAGACGATGTACTAGCTCTAAAAACTTTTGTTGAGGACGCAGTGAACGCAATGCTTCAATCACACCGTAATCGACTCCACTACCACCATGCACTGCAATGCCAGCAGGTTTATTCAGCACGATCAAATGATTGTCTTCATGCAAAATACGATCTTCGAGTTGCGAGACTTTACTTAAGTTCGCCGATGGTGCGGTACGGTTATCTGGCTCTGCCACGCGGACTGGCGGAATACGTACTATATCGCCAATCTGCAACTTGTACTCGGGTTTGATGCGTTTTTTATTAACTCGAACCTCGCCCTTGCGGACAATGCGATAGATCATGCTTTTCGGCACGCCCTTCAGCTTGGTCATTAAGTAGTTATCGATACGCTGTTCGAAGTGATCTTCATCAATCGTGATCAACTGAACCTGTTGTGGGGTGGATTCTATATTCATGATGCGCCATCTAATTATAACGGCCGCCATTGTACAACAACTGAGAAGAATTGTGCCTTTCCATTGCTGAATTTTTTGATTATTGCTATATTTCACCAGCGATTAGGGATAAGCCGTGAATAAAGTGTTCACAACGCCCCGATCCCAAGCGGAAAATTTAACGGATAAAAAAACATTTTCTTGATAGCAAGTCATTGATTTGCGAATCGTATAATAAGTAAAAATACCATAAATGCGTTTTTTACGATTAAATCGAGAAAGTCGCCTTACTTTAATAAGGTTTACCCTAGGTTTTCCTCCCCGATTTCGAAGGATATTTTAACTTGTCGTCAGACAAACCGATTCGACTTGGGCATTACCGGAAAGAAACTAAAGAATTTATGGGGTTGGTTGATGTTTTACAACGAATTCCTTGTTTTTGTAATCATTAAAAAATAAGCCATAAATAGGATGCGACACGCAGCGACTGCGTCTAACAGCAATGCGCACCTCTTGCCTAGCCACCAGCCGTGAGGCTCAGTTGACCTACTGCTAGGCCCGTAATGCAGCGAAGCGCGATGTTTGATGACCTCTATTTAAAGAAGAATGACGTCATCATGAAACGTATGTTAATCAATGCAACTCAATCAGAAGAGTTGCGTGTTGCCCTTGTTGATGGGCAACAACTGTATGATCTAGACATTGAAAGCCCAGGTCATGAGCAAAAAAAATCAAACATTTACAAAGGTAAAATTACCCGAGTAGAACCGTCTTTAGAAGCCGCTTTCGTCGACTACGGTGCCGATCGTCACGGCTTTTTGCCACTGAAAGAAATCGCTAGAGAATATTTCCCGAAGGGATATTCGTTCCAAGGTCGCCCAAACATCAAAGAAGTGGTCAGTGAAGGACAGGAAGTTATTGTCCAAATTGACAAAGAAGAACGCGGCAATAAAGGTGCAGCCTTAACGACCTTCATCAGCCTTGCAGGCTCTTACTTAGTATTAATGCCAAACAACCCACGTGCTGGCGGGATTTCTCGTCGTATCGAAGGTGATGAACGCACTGAGCTAAAAGAAGCGATGGCTGACTTAGAAGTGCCTGCGGGCATGGGTCTTATCGTGCGTACTGCGGGTGTAGGCAAAGAATCTGCCGAGTTAAAGTGGGACTTAAAAGTTCTACAACACCACTGGGCGGCGATCACCGAAGCTTCACAAGTTAAAGGCGCACCTTTCTTAATTCACCAAGAAAGCAATGTGATAGTTCGCGCTATTCGTGACTATTTACGCCGTGACGTGGGCGAAATCCTCATCGATCATCCACGTATTTTTGAAGAAGCGAAGCAACATATCGCCTTAGTTCGCCCTGATTTCGTTGAGCGCGTAAAACTGTACGAAGCTGAAGTGCCATTATTCACTCACTTCCAAATCGAATCACAAATTGAATCCGCCTTCCAACGCGAAGTGCGTCTGCCATCTGGCGGTTCAATTGTTATCGACCCAACTGAAGCCTTAACCTCAATCGATATCAACTCTGCCCGTGCCACTAAAGGCGGCGATATTGAAGAAACAGCACTTAACACTAACCTTGAAGCCGCCGATGAAATTGCCCGCCAATTGCGCCTCCGCGACTTAGGTGGCTTAGTGGTTATCGACTTTATCGATATGACGCCTGTACGCCATCAGCGTGAAGTTGAAAACCGCTTACGTGATGCTGTGCACCATGATCGTGCTCGCGTGCAGTTAGGTCGCATTTCTCGTTTCGGTTTGATGGAAATGTCGCGTCAACGTCTGCGCCCCTCTTTAGAAGAATCTGCAGCGCATATCTGCCCTCGCTGTCATGGCCAAGGCACGATTCGCAGTACCGAGTCTTTAGCACTGTCAATTTTACGTTTGATGGAAGAAGAAGCCATCAAAGAAAACACCTCACAAATCGAAGCGATTGTGCCTGTGGATGTTGCAGCTTTCTTGTTAAACGAGAAACGCAAAGCCATTCGCATCACAGAACAGCGTCACGATGTCGAAGTGTATGTGATACCTGACGCACACATGATGACGCCTGATTACCGCGTGATCCGTCACCGTAGTGATGATGAAATCAGTGAATCAAGCTATAAGCGTATAGAGCATCCTGAAGCCAAATTGTATGAGCCACGCAAACTGGAACGTACTGCGGCGCCTATTCCGGCATTAAAAGGTTTTGCAGCGCCACAAAAAGTAGAACAAGCCCCATCACCAACGGTGAAAGTTGAAGCGCCACAACCAGGCTTCTTCAGCAAGCTTGTGAGTGCAATCAGTGCCATGTTTGCGCCAAGTGAAAAAGCTGAACCCGTAAAAGTTGTTGAAACTAAAGCAACTGATACCAGTGCGGCTAACGCAAATCGCCGTAACCGTCGTAATGACACTCGCCGCCCACGCAATGCCCAAGATGCCGACAAAGCAAAAGAAGGCACTCGTGAGCCGCGTAGCCGCAATCCAAAAAAGCCGACTGATGCAGTCGTCAGCACACAAGAACGTCCAGTACGCGAAAAAGAAGAAGCGGCTAAACGTCCAGCTAAAGCTGAACCGAAGCCACGCGTACAAGCGCCAAAAGATGTTGTTGCCGACATTGAAGCAGATGATGCACCTAAGCAAGAAGTCGCCCGTGAGCGTCGTCAGCGCCGTAACATGCGTCGTAAGGTGCGTATCGATAATGGCCATAATACGCCAGATAATGCGATCCCAATTGCACCTGAAGATGCCGCAGAAGTGTTAGCGGAAATTGCAGCCCTTAACGCCGCAGCGGCAAGTACTATCAGTGTTAATGCCAAAGCTGAAGTCATTGCACAAACGCCAGTAGAAACTAAAGCGCCAAGAACACGTCGCCAGCCTCGTAAGGAAGCTGCTCCCGCTCAAGAAGTGCAAGAAAATATTGTGCTAGAAGAGACAACTGTAATTTCTACTGTAGTAGAAACACCTGCTGTTGATGCTGTTAACATAGCTGAAAACACCTTGGTTGACACAACAGCTCATACTGTAGCAGCGGATGCTGTATCGCAAGATAGCGAAGTTGATGCAGACAACGAAAATGCGAATGCTGATGATCAATCAAAACGCGAGCAAAGAGATGGTCAACGTCGTAGCCGTCGTAGCCCTCGCCACCTTCGTGCAGCGGGTCAACGTCGTCGTCGCGACGAAGATGACCAAGGTACATCAACGCCAGCGCAATTCGTTCCTAATGACGAATTAGGTGCTGACCAAGAGTACCCAAGCGAAATCATCAGTGTTCGAGTGGAAACTCCTGTTGTTGCAACTCAAACAACAGCGGTAACTGAAGCGGCCGTAAAAACTGCTGACGTCGAAATAGCTGAAACCAGTTCAACTCCAGCTGTTGAAGCTCCTGCTGTTGTTAAAGTAGAAGCAAAAGTTGAGCCTCAGCCTCAAGCAAATGACGTTGCAGCAGTTGAAACTCAGCAAGTTGAAACTAAACCTGTTGTGACTAAAACCACTGAAACGAAAGCGGAAGAGCCAAAGGCTGCTGACGTAAAAGTTGACCTTGCGTCAATCGTTGAAACTCAGGTGACCAGCGTTACTGCTGAAGCCGTAGTCGTTGTAGTCCCATCAGTTGAAAGCTCAGTGACTAAATCAGTAGCAGTACCCAAAGCTGAAGCAGCTAAAACCGAAACACTTGTCGAGCCAAGTGTTGCACCGAGCGCTGAAGTAAAAGAAGCCGTGAAAGCAACAGCCTCTGCGCCAATGGCCAGACCGGCAGCTATCGTTAAGCCTCAAGCCACAGTACAAACAGCTCCAACAACACCGCAAATCACGGATGCAGTTGTTGTCAGCAAGCCGAAAGCCGCTAGCCGCTTTGGCTCTATGGTGTCTTCGGATATGACCAAGCCTGTCGTTGAAGTGAGAGAACAAGTGGCAGTCCCTAAAGGACGAGAGTATGAGAATACTGCGAACGAAGAGTCTACAGCCAAAATCAAACTCGCTAATGGTGCAGAGTCGGATATGGCGCGTCCATAATCACTTAAGCTAAACCAGAAAAGCCATGCAATTGCATGGCTTTTTTATTTACACTGTAATACTCCACAATATTTAAATTTAGCTCTATCCATTTTTCGGCTTAATCGTAGTCCCTTGAATAACATAACCCATCAAAAGTTCCTCGGTATATAGTTCTCAACTTTAAGTATTCTTGTGTTGTCACTAACGTCACATTAGAAGCAATAAACATGCTAACAAAATATCAGGCCAATACCCGCCAGTAGAAAGGGCTCTTAATCCATTTAGTGCTAACTGTAGATCCCTCCTTTATAAGTTAGGAAAACTAGTCGAGGGAAAGCATTATTCCGCTATAAAGTAGCCGATAATTAAGTTGGATTAGCAGCCTAAAGCTTCTGTCGGAAATACTTAAATGTACGAAATGCAAGGCATCTCAATAGCCATATTCGTTTTTTGGTCGGCTCCAAACTACATCATAAATAAGCTAGTGTTCTTTAATATCAAGCACTAAATGCTTTGCCAGCCTCAACTCTTTACTACAAGGCTTTCAGCCTTAGGTGCAGCTTAGTATATGTAGGATAACTAAGTGCAAGAAATGCAAGTGCACCAATCATATTCGGCAATATCTGAAGTCACTGATTTACAACAAATGAATGATTAGACACATTCGCGTTCGACATTGAATATAAGATTACGCAAAAAATAAACTCGATAAGAGTAAGCGTTAAGAGTTAAGAGTTAAGAGTTAACATATAATGGAATTGAATGTTACAGGGGTAAAAATAAGGAGAGTGTATCAAATGGTTTTATTGAAAATCTTGGAGATATCAGAATTGGATTCTAACAGAGAAAGATTAGAGGATTAACTTCAGATTTAAGCATTAAATTAATGCGACATGTTAAGTGGATCTCGTCGCTTATACTGGATTCAACAATCTAAACTAAATGAAATCTTATTTTCGCACAAATAAAAAGAGCCACGGAATTAACCATAGCCCTTTAATCCATTGCTATCAGCTCTAGGCTAACAGCACTGAAAATTAACCAATGATAGTTACGTTTTCAGCTTGTGGACCTTTTTGACCTTGAGTCACAGTGAAAGACACTTTTTGGCCTTCATCAAGAGTTTTGAAACCGTCAGAGTTAATCGCACGGAAGTGTACGAATACATCTGGACCAGATTCTTGCTCAATGAATCCGAAACCTTTGTCAGAGTTGAACCACTTAACAACACCAGTAACTTGAGACATAATATAAATCCTGTAAATAAAAAATTAAAGCCTTAACGGCGGGTGGAGCTGGAAAATGCCGGTATTACTTATGTTTACAGGACGAACTGGTCGTATTGAACACATAAATATAAGCCCAACCTTCAAGCTGATAAGACTATAAACCATTCTAAAGATAAGTCAACACACTGCGACACTTTGGATTATTTATTTTGCCTAAATCTACTTTACGGTTTTGCAACCGGCTAGCAGAACACTAGGTTCATGCTGTTTAGCAAGTACAGTTAAGCATTTTAAATAACTTATTTCAATAGCTTAATCTTATCACTTACTTTGAAATCCGATGCACTTCAATTTGGAAATCCAATTCACAGTTCAGTCCTTGCAACGCAAATGCTTGCTTTTGGGCATGAGTAAACTTCCAAGCATAGGGCGTCATTTCTAAAAAATGAGCAATATGTTCACTGTTTGCCAGCTCTAACTGGGAGATTAAGCGCTCCTGATGAAGACACTCAAATCCAGCAATATGCGCTGTGGAAACGGGATGTAATCTTGGCTCAGCATAAATTTGTTGTTTCAACGCAAAATGGTGTAAAGGTCCCGGAGAAACCGTTATCAGTAAGCCTCCATCAGCCATAATCCGTTGTAACTCTTCTACTTTTGAAGGGGCATAAATACGAATGGCAAGATCGACACTTTGGGATGCGATTGGCATTTCATAGGCACTTGCGACACAAAATTGCAAATTAGGGTAACGTTTAGCTGCATATTTAATTGCAGACTTAGAAATATCTATACCTTGTAAATTGCAATCATGGTGCTGGCTCAACACATGGAATAAACGTTGACTGTAGTAACCTTCCCCACAGCCTATATCGAGGATTTGTTTTGCTTCGGCACCAAACTCAAGCGCGAGCTCATTCACTCTATCACTCAAACCTTGATAGTAACCCGCGTTTAAAAATTCACGCCGAGCAAACATCATCTGTTTATTATCACCAGGATCTTTTGAGTTTTTCTTCTGTACAGGCAATAAGTTGACATAGCCTTCTTTGGCCATATCAAACTTATGTTGCAGTGAACAACCCCAAGTTCGCTCCGTTAACGTCAGTGGGGCGGCACACAGGGGACATAAATAATGCATAATGGACTCTTATCATTTAGCTAAATTTGGGTAAAAAGTTTATGTTTCGTCTTCCATCAATCGATCTACCATCAGGGTCAATTCCGGTGAAGCGAGTAATTCATAACACTCTAATTTTCTTAATAGCTTATCAGTGTTATCAACATCATTAGCAGCGCGGCTGTAGTTTGGTCGCTCAAACATATGGGTATAGGTTCTAAATAACCATTGTTGTTTCTGCAGTAGCAAGGGATCGATCCTTAATACTTCATCAGCAAGGCTGGCGTGACATTGACCAAGCTCCCCGCGCATAAACGCCTGCAATTCTAATCTAACCTGCTCGATTTCAGTCATGTAAATTGCAAGAGATTCAGATGATGCGGCATAGTCGTAGTGCCTTGCTAACAGTGCTTTAGCAACCATTAACGCTTTGGGCTCATGCAAAACCCGCAAATCCGCTTCTAAGGGTACTAACTCAAACTTTGAATTGGCTTGTAAGGCAAAAATTAAGTAACTATTTGCACCTATTAAGTCATTATCTGCACCTACTATTAAGTCATTATCTGCATCTAAATGACGAGTCGTATCTAAGGTAAAAGATACACCTCGCCTCAATTCAGCCGCACAAAATTTCGCAGCAGTTCCCATCCGTGTATAAAGCCTAAAACCTTGCCCAAGGCTGCGGGTTATTGGTGTATTGAAAGCCTGAGGACTTTGCGGTAACGATTCGACCTTAAGACCCATAAACGGCTGGAAGCGGATGACTATATTTTGCTGAATTCCGGCTTCAGCGATGACGATAATCTCTAGTAAAGGGGCACTGATCGCCTGTGACACAATAAAATCACTAACATCGTCGGGTAGCCGTAATGTGAGTATTGATGTATTTTCAACATCAAGCACCATAGGTTCATTTAGAAATTGATGGTACATAAGACATTATTCTCCTATTTAACCGCAATTGTACCGTCCAATACCAATTAAAATCACCCCGTAAACCATTACCATCGCAAGATATGACTTAATCTTCATGATGCCGTAAATCGGCATTCGAGAAATAGTAGTGACATTGCGTGGTAGCATATTTATGCCTCCAGTGATCTATAACGTTAAGCACAGGAAGATGTAAGTGACGTATACAATGAACTTCACGTAACCATTCACCCAATGTAAAACTCACGATGCACCCTGCCCAGAAAGTGACGAGCCTAGTCAGCATTGTTAGACATCGCTCGGCTTAGCACCAGAAAACCATTCGGTATGCTGGTCACCTTGACGGCCAAAATAGGTTACACGTTTACCTCGCAAAAACACGAAATAACCTTGAACTCCAGCATTCATAGCGCGCTGGCAGAAAAGCCGAAATGTTTGCCCATGCTGCTGACTATCCAAGATGGCAGCTCTGAGTTCAATCACATTAAAATTTTCAGCAATTAATGGAAGCCACTCAAATGATAAAGATGCTTGCACTGTAGAACCTGCTGCGCTATAGAAAGTAAATGACTTCGTGGCATAGTCTAAATAGTAATACTCGACACCTTCAGCAATAAGATTGCCGACAATTTGAGGAAATGGTATTAATCCAGACAAGGTTGCTTGTGCAGATTCTAAAATTTTATCCGAGTTCATTGATGTCCTCTCTGGGTCTTGAGTGGTCAATTTATATGTTTAACATCAGCAGTAGAGCCAAAGTGATAGCACTGTAAAAACCTGGAGCATGCGCCGGCGCTGGTTAAACGCTCAAAGCACGTTCTCATAAATGATTAACGCAATAAACACGACCTTCAAACTTCCCCCAAAATCGTTGCCAGACTACAAACACGTTTATGCATATATAACGTAAAGCCATATTAAAAACACTATGGCTAAACAACATAAGGACTTTAAAATATTCTGCGAGCCACTCGCACCCAGTGCCAACACCGTTGGGCTGTCTAAATTGATTTACAACTCACATAAACCCAAACTAAAAAAATATATCATTTACGCTTATCATCTGTTTCTTTATCCCGCAAGCCATCTAGGCTACTGCTAAAATAAGCACACCGAATCAATTTCAACCTCTAGCAATGAGTTTATTGATGGATAATTTACAGCGACTGGGCATTATTTTTTGTATTCTTTCCCTGTGGGTCTTGGCAAACATACCCGTCACTTCTGCTAATGATCAATTCATTATCAATCAGTCAGAATCCAAGCTTGATCACAGATATCAGTATACTTATGACCTTTTACAATTAGTTATTGATGTAACCAAAGCCGATTTTGGTGAAGCATCACTACAAGTCTCAGATCTAATAATGAGTCGAAATCGTATCTTCAGAGCATTACAAGAGGGTGAAACCATCAATGTTATTGCAGAAGCCTCTAACCTACAGTGGAATAAACAGCTTATTCCAATAAAAATTCCCATTAGAAAAGGCATTCAAGGATTTAGAATTTTTATTATTAAAAAGGAAAATGTACCTAGGTTAGCTCAAATCACCTCGCTAGCGCAGTTAACTGCTCTTGATACTGGTTCAGGTAGCCAATGGTCAACTAAAGTTGCCATGCAACAAGCAGGATTTAAGATTATAGAAAGCAATCAATATGACAGTTTATTTAATATGTTATCAAAAGGACGGTTTATAACATTTGGCCGCGGAGTGAATGAAGTCTTTCAAGAGGTTAAGCAGTTTAATCAACAATATCCAGATCTCGTTGTTGATGAAAGCATCATGCTACATATTCCGCTAGCGACATATTATTATGTTTCACCTAACAAACCTCGCTTAGCTCAGCGAATACAAATTGGCCTCCAGAGAATTATCGATAATGGTCAATTTGACCAGTTATTTTATCAACGCCATTGCGATTTTTTGATAAAAAGTAAATTGAATCAACGATTATTTTTTAAAATTGACAATCCTTTTATATCTGAATCAGAAATGACTTCCATTGTCGGTAAAGATTTCTTACTCAATCCAATGGATGACTTTTCCATATTATGTAAGAAATATCATTGAATAGGCTTCATCAGATAAACGCTTAGGGTCCGTCATGACTTAAAAACATCTCTCGGAAAATGGGATAAAAAACAGCAAATCGCGGCTTGAATTGAAGGAGGTTAGATTTTTGGCCTTGGGTATCAAGAAATCAAACGAAAACCTTCAAGGGCATTAGCCTTGAAGGAAACTTTTTTAGAATTGCACTCTGACACCAATAGCCGCTGAGCGCTGAAGGATCCCCTCATAAATCAGCCATAGCATAGCCATATTTGAGCAACTGATTGGCGAATAATACCCAGGCCGCCAGCAATTCTTTCTCCGTGATTTGATAATCAGGCCGCCTGAGTACCTCCAATCCCAAGCGAATCGTTGAGAGTACCGTTCGATGCCCAATGGTATTGGCCTGAAAATGCTTATCCCAGCCCTGTTGCTGTGCGTGTAAACCAACTAGCCACAACAGGCATTGAACCATC